>DYBS01000035.1:991-3189 GCA_019418525.1 Clostridiales bacterium | reverse complement strand
GCCAGCATCTCTCCCGCCACAAAGAGGTGGCGCAGATAGCTTCGGGAGAAGTTCCGGCACACCGGGCAGTCGCACTGCGGGTCGATGGGGCTCTCGTCCAGCTTATACTTCTCGTTCTTGATGTTGATGGAGCCCTCCCAGGTGTAGAGCTTGCCGTGGCGGGCATTGCGGGCGGGCATGACGCAGTCGAAGAAGTCCACGCCCCGGGCCACCGCCTCGATGATATTGGAAGGAGTGCCCACGCCCATGAGGTAGCGGGGCTTTTCTTTGGGCATGTGGGGCTCCACCGCGTCGATGATGTCGTACATCACCTGGGTGGGCTCCCCCACCGCCAGACCGCCGATGGCGTAGCCGTCGCAGTTGATCTTGGCGGTCTCCTGCATGTGCCACACCCGCAGGTCGGGGAAGGTGGCTCCCTGGTTGATGCCGAAGAGCATCTGGTGGGGGTTCACCGCGTCGGGCTGCGCGTTGAGCTTGTCGTGCTCCTCCTTGCATCGCGCCAGCCAACGCAGGGTGCGCTCACAGGAGTTCTTGGCGTACTCGTAGGTAGCCGGGTTCTCCACGCACTCGTCAAAGGCCATAGCGATGTCGCTGCCCAGGTTGGACTGGATGCGCATGGACTCCTCGGGGCCCATGAAGATCTTCCGCCCATCGATGTGGGAGGCGAAGGTAACCCCCTCCTCCTTGATCTTGCGGAGGCCCGAGAGAGAAAAGACCTGGAAGCCGCCGGAGTCGGTGAGGATGGGCCCGTCCCAGTGCATGAATTTATGGAGGCCGCCCATCTCCTTCACCACGCCGTCGCCGGGACGCAGGTGCAGGTGGTAGGTGTTGCTCAGCTCCACCTGGCAGCCGATCTCCTTGAGGTCCAGGGCGGAGACCGCCCCCTTGATGGCCGCCTGGGTGCCCACATTCATAAAGACCGGGGTCTGCACCGTGCCGTGGGCGCACTGGAACACGCCCCGCCGGGCCCGTCCCTCCTGTTTGATGACCTGAAACACGAAAACACTCCTTACGATAAAAGATCAGTGGATGAACATGGCGTCGCCAAAGGAGAAGAAACGGTAGCGCTGCTTCACCGCCTCGGCGTAGGCGTTGAGAATGTGCTCCCGCCCCGCCAGTGCCGACACCAGCATCACCAGCGTGGACTCGGGCAGGTGGAAGTTGGTGATGAGGGCGTCCAGCACCTTAAAGCGGTAGCCCGGGTAGATGAAGATGTTGGTCCAACCGGCGCTCTCCTTCAGGGTGCCGTCCTCCGCCGCCCAGCTCTCGATGGTGCGGCAGGATGTGGTGCCCACGCAGATGACGCGCCCCCCCTCCCGTTTGGTGCGGTTGATGAGTTCGGCGGTCTCAGCGGAGATCATGCAGTACTCGCTGTGCATCTCGTGGTCCAGGATGTCCTCCTCCTTCACCGGGCGGAAGGTCCCCAGGCCCACGTGAAGGGTCACATAGGCCAGACGCACCCCCATGTCCTCCACCTGCTTCAGCAGTTCCTTGGTGAAGTGGAGGCCCGCGGTGGGGGCGGCGGCGGAGCCCACTTCCCGGGAGTAGACGGTCTGGTACCGCTCCGGGTCCTGGAGCTCCGCCTTGATGTAGGGCGGCAGGGGCATCTTGCCCAGCTGCTCCAGGATTTCAAGAAAGATGCCCTCGTAGTCGAAGCGGATCAGGCGGTTGCCTCCCTCCAGCACCTCCTCCACCGTGGCGGTGAGGAGCCCGTCGCCGAAGGAGAGCTTGGCGCCGGTGCGCACCTTGCGCCCGGGCCGCACCAGGCACTCCCACACCTTGTTCCCCCGATCGATGAGGAGGAGCACCTCCACCGCACCGCCGCCGGGCTCCCGGTGGCCCAGCAGCCGGGCGGGGAGCACCCGGGAGTCGTTGAGCACCAGGCAGTCCCCCGGGCGGAGGAACTGGGGCAGCTCGTAGAAGTGCCGATGCTCCATCTCCCCCGTGTTCTTGTCCAGCACCAGAAGCCGGGAGGAATCCCGCTTCTCCAGCGGGGTCTGGGCGATGAGCTCTTCCGGCAGGTCAAAGTAAAAATCTGATGTTTTCATTTAGTAGACGTCCACTCCTGTGAAATAGAATTTCAAGATCTGATCGTAGGTATACCCCTGCTTGGCCATGGACAGGGCGCCGTACTGGCTCATGCCCACGCCGTGGCCCCAGCCGGAGCCGGTGATGGTATAGCTGGTCGCGGCGGTCCC
>DYBS01000035.1:0-981 GCA_019418525.1 Clostridiales bacterium | reverse complement strand
GCCGCTGCTGCCGCCGGGCTGGGTAAGCCCGTCCCCGGTGATGACCCAGGCGTCCCCCGACACGGTGCTCACACTGCCGCTGCCGTCAATGGCGTAGGCCCCGTTCAGCGAGATACTGCCGCCGCCGGCCAGAGAGACCTGGGTGCTGGTGGAAGAGGTGCTTCCGCTCCCGCCGGTGACGGTATAGCGCTGGGACCGCAGGCCCAGGAAGGTACGGGCGTCCTGCTTGTAGAAGGACCAGCTCTTCCCGTTCACGTCGGTGAAGGTGATGGCGTACACATTGCCGGTGGGGGTAGTCTGGGTCACCGCGAAGGAGGCCAGGTCGCCACACTGGTATCCTTTGGCCTTCAGCTTGGCCTCCAGCTCGTCGGCAGTAAAGGTGACGGTCCAGTTGTAATTGGGGATCTGGTCGGCGATGAGCCCCTCATAGGGGTCCACCTTCCCCACCAGATAGGGTACAGCGTTGACCCACACGTTCTCCGAGCTCTCCGATGCGCCGCCGTTGCTGGAGGAATACACCGTGTCGGCCAGCGTCCCGTTATAATAGACACACATCCCCTCGCTCTCCTCTGCCGCCTGGATGCTGTTGCTGGTGAGATTGGAGGTGCCGTGGTAGGCCTGACAGTCGGTGCTGGAGCACAGGTCGAAGTGGTAGGTGCTGTGCTTGTTCAGGTTGCGCATGGCGTAGGTACGGGCGCAGCAGGCCTGGGCCTTCAGGGCCTCCTTGTGCCAGGAGGCACCCATCTCCCAGGTGATGACGCAGGAGACGTAGTCCTCCAGGTGGACCATGTTCACCACGGTCAGGTTGCCGCCGTTGATGCGCTCATAGCGGAAGCCGCCGTAGTATTTATAGCCCTTGAACCAGGTCTGGGGATCGCTCGATCCGGTGGTGTCGGGCATGACCCCCAGCGAGCGGCTGCTCCCTCCGTCGAACTGGAAAATCACCTGGCTCGTGCCGGTGCGCACCACGGTGACGGCATA
>DYBS01000349.1 GCA_019418525.1 Clostridiales bacterium | reverse complement strand
GGGGGCAATGTCCGCCCCATCAGCCAGACAGCGGCGCTGCATGGCCGTGAGGGGCACCTCCGGCGGGAGGGTCTCCCGCACTGCCCGGGCGGCACAGGTAAGCCGGCAGGGTTCGTCATACGCCCCGCCATTCACCAGCAGCTCCAGCGTCCGGTGGACGATGGTGCCCCAGTCCGGGCCGTAGGGGTGGAAGGTCTCCTGGGCGGCGGGTGCCTCCTCCCGGGGTTCCGGGATGGAGAGGGCCGCCTCCGCAGCGGAGGTCCCGTCCTCCTCCCCGCCCACCGGCGGGGCCGGGTGGTCCAAGCCGCTGGGGGTGATGGCTAGGTTCCGGCTGGCCGGGAGGGCAGTCACCGCCCCCTTCAATATCCCGTCCCAGGTATGGTCCGGCACCAGTCGGGGAGCCGTCCCCTGACCCATCGACACGCTGTCGGGATCAAAGAGCGGCTTGGCCGGACAGCCCAGAGGGGTGTCCTCCTGTTTCAGGGGGCGAGCCCGGAGGCTCTGCCAGAAATCGCCCCTCGTCTCTCCGTCCGAACCGGCGGGCAGACGGCATACCAGCAGCAGCTCCTTGGCACGGGTGGCCGCCACATAGCGCAGCCGCTCCTCCTCCGCCCGGTGGCCCCGGCTCTCCGCCTCCTCCATCCGCGCCCAGTCCGGTGGGACGGCACGGATGGAGAGTCTGCTGCCGTCGGGGAAATAGTTGCTCTCCCGGACGGTGAACCAGCCCTTGCCGCCCTCCACGTGGGCGGTCTCCGTACGTTCTCTCCAGGTGTAGCAGGTGAGGATCACGATGCGCCCCTCCAGGCCCTTGGCCTTATGGAGATTCATCACCCGCACCTGGTCGGCGTTCCCCTCCAGGGCCAGCTCCCGCTCGACCTTGCTGCCCGTCAGGGTGATGGCGGCGCGCAGCACGCTCTGGAAGGTCTGCCGGGGCAAATTGCGCAGCTTCTCCAGGTACTGGCACACCCAGCCGTAATCCTCCGGGTCCCGGGTGACGCCGG
This sequence comes from Clostridiales bacterium, assembly GCA_019418525.1. Taxonomy (GTDB): domain Bacteria; phylum Bacillota; class Clostridia; order Oscillospirales; family Oscillospiraceae; genus Pseudoflavonifractor_A. Next base: position 587 of record DYBS01000349.1, on the reverse strand, counting down.
GCCACAGGCCGTAGTCCCCCCGGAAGAGCTCCTCCAGCAGGACCACCGGCGGAAGGCTACGGGCCAGACTGGTCACCCGCCCCACCGCCGCAAAGGCGTCCAGCAGAGGCTGCTCTGCCGGGGCGACCTGGGCCCGCAGGGCCTCCAGTTCTTCCGCCCTCGCATAGCGCAGCTGCCGCAGGCTTTTCCCAGTCTGCTGCTGGAGGGCATAGAGCCCCTCCGGTTCCGCCCCGAAGCACCCGTGGAGCACCTGGTAGAGGGCCACATCGTCTCCGCTGTGGAGCAGAAGATCGCACCACTCCGCCGCCCGGCGGATGGGAACCGTGTCTCCCAGAACGTGCTCTCCGCTCAATTCACTGGGGATGCCCCGGGCCCGCAGAGCGGCCTGATAGAGATTGGCGTCCTCTTTGTAGGGGGTGAGCACCAGGAAATCCCCATAGCGAGCCTTACCCTTGGCCACCGCCTCCTGCACGAAGGCGGCTACCTGCTGGGCGCACTGGGTGTCCTTCTCCGACACAAAGGAGCAGAAGCCCACGTCCGACTGCGCGGCCACCTGCCCCATCGCCTCCATCTCCGCAAAGGCCGCC
>DYBS01000348.1 GCA_019418525.1 Clostridiales bacterium | reverse complement strand
GCGGCGGCGGGGAGGGGGACAAGCTGCGGGACCTCTCTCTCATCTACGGCGCCTACGAGGCCATGACCGCCCGCCAGGGGGCCGACCCCCGGGACCGGCTGACCCGGCTGGCGGAGGCGCTCACCCGGGAGGACTGGGCGGCGGGGAAGGACTTCTACCTGGACGCCTTCACCGACTTCACCCCCCAGGAGCGGGCGGTGCTCTCCACCCTGCTGGGGAAGGCCAATTCCGTCACCGTGGCCCTCACCTGCGACAAGCTGGAGGAGGACGAGGGGGGCGCGGGGATTTTCTCCCCCGCCCGCCGCACCGCCCGCCAGCTCCTCCGGCTGGCCCAGGAGCGGGGCGTTTCCCGGGAAATTGAGGTGCGTTCCGGCGGGGCCGGACCCAAGACGGCGGCCCTGGCCCACCTGGAGGGCCAGCTCTTCGCCCCCCGGCCCGACCCCTGGGCGGGCGAGGCGGAGGAGCTCACCATGCTGAAGGCCAACAGCCCCTACTCCGAGGTGGAGTGGACGGCGGCGGAGATTTTGCGCCTGGTGCGGGAGGAGGGCTACCGCTTCCGGGACATTGCCGTGTGCGCCCGCAGCCTGGAGGGCTGCGGCTCCCTCGTCGAGACCATCTTCGCCCGGTACGGGGTGCCCGTGTTCCTCAGCCGGATGAGCGACATTCTGCAAAAGCCCATTCTGGCCCTCATCACCTCCGCCCTGGAGGCCGCGTCGGGGGGCTACCGCTATGACGACGTGTTCCGCTATCTGAAAACCGGGCTCACCGGCCTGTCGGCGGAGGACGTGGATCTGCTGGAGAACTACGTGCTCAAGTGGAGCCTGGAGGGGAGCGCCTGGACGGGGGCGCGGGACTGGGCGAACCACCCCAGAGGGTACGGCCTGCCCTTCTCCGAGGGGGACCGGGCCCTGCTGGCCCGGCTCAACACGCTGCGGCGTCAGGTAGCCCAGACCCTGGAGGGCCTGCGGAAGAACCCGGACAAGACGGGCCGGGGGCAGGCGGCCGCCCTCTACGCCTTTCTGGAGGCGGCGGGGGTGCCGGAGCGGCTGGCCCAGCGCACCGAGGAGCTGAACCGCCGGGGTCAGGCCGCGCTGGCGGAGGAGTATGCCCAGCTCTGGGAGATCCTCTGCGGCGGCCTGGAGCAGTGCGCCCAGATTCTGGGGGACGCCCCCATGGAGCTGGACGAGTTCTCCAAGCTCTTTGCCCTGGTGCTCTCCCAGTACGACGTGGGCTCCATCCCCGTGTCCCTGGACCGGGTGAATGTGGGCGACATGCCCCGCCTGGCCCACCGGGCCTGCCCGGTGGTGTTCCTGCTGGGGGCGGACGACGGGGCCATCCCCGCCGCCGCGCCGTCGCCGGGGCTGCTCAACGACGACGACCGGAGCCTGCTGGCCTCCTACGGGCTGGAGCTGGCCCCCCGGCTGTCCGACAAGCTGTACCGGGAGATGACCATCGTCTACGAGACCTGCGCCCTGCCCCAGCGGCGCTTCTATGTGAGCTGGGCGGCGGCCGGGCCCGACGGGGAGGAGCGGCGGCCCTCCTTCCTCCAGTCCAAGCTGAATTTCCTGTTCCCTCAGGCCCGGCCGCCGCCCAGCTCACATA
>DYBS01000347.1 GCA_019418525.1 Clostridiales bacterium | reverse complement strand
TGCTGAGCAGCCCCCGGAGGCGATCCAGGGGGATGGGGCGCTCCAGGGTGGCGGTGGGGGAGGTAGCGCCGTCCGCATAGACCGGGAAGAGGAGCACAAGGTGGTCTTCCGTAAGGTAGAAGGCGTTGACATCCCAGTAGCTCTCAAAATATGCCCGGCCGTACGGGCCGTCCTCCAGACCGTCCAGAGCATCCAGAAGAGCGTCCATCCCCTTCTCGGCCGGAACCCGCAGTAAGGAGTCCAGGGTAAGGGCTTTGCCGGTCGACAGGTCAAAGAGGCTGCCGGAGACAGTGCCCGCGGGCTCACCCGCCAGCGCCTCGGTGCGCTGGTAGCGGACGCTCAGGAAGCGGTCGCACCGCTGGATGGTGTAGACGCTCTCCACGGAATAGTCCCCGCCGGGCTCCAGGCCTGGAGTGCTCCAGTACTCCCGGCCCTTTTCCAGCCACCCCTCTCCCAGTATGGAGAAGTCTTCGTTTAGACTCTGCCAGACGGGGTTCTCCCCGGCGTTTTCGATGCAGGGCATGACAAAGCGCAGGGAGACCACCACCCCCTCCGGCGCGTCCGCGTTGGATTCCCCGCCGGCATAGTCCCGCTGAAAGACCTGCTCGCCCCACACCGGGGCGGGCGTCTCCGGCCGGACCGAACCGGCCTCCGGCGGCGGGGCGGTCTCCGCCGGGGCCTTCGGTGTGCAGGCGGTCAGGCAGAGGGCCAGCAGCAGAACGAGCGTCAGATATCGTTTCATATCAATCCCGCCCATCTAAGTCAAGATTCTTCTCCCGGAATACGATGCGGAAGGAGGGGATGTTGTCGAAGCCTAGGTTGGAGGTCTCCACTGTGAAGCGGTAGGCGCGCTCCGTCAGGACGGCGGTCACCACCACGTCCTCCCCGTCCTCGGCGATGGTGACATCCCGCAGGAAGTGGCCGTCCCGGCCCAGGGAGCCCGCCGGGAAGGAATAGGGGTACAGGTCTCCGGGGTAGTTCATCAGCTCCAGGTGTTCATTCAGCGGGGAGCCGGGGGCGCCGCTCTCCAGGCAGGTGTTGTAGAGGCGGAGGGTGAACACCCGGCCATCCGGATCAAAGCTGGTCTCGAAGCTGGGAATGGTGGTGGCCGCCGGGAAGAACCCCTCAAACAGCTCCTGGCTGTCCCCGTTGGGGATGAAGGAGAAGGACAGGCCGTCGGCATCGATGCGGGCGTCGTACACCTGCTCAAACCGGCCGCTTTCAGTATCGGGGCGGCCGTTCTCCCACCAGCCCATGTAGAAGGGCTCCGCCGGGGCCAGCCAGGTTTCCACAGTATCCAGGGTGGTCTGAACGGCGTCCTCCGGCACCCGGCCGTAGGCGTCCACCAGCACCCGCACGGTACCCGACTCGGGCAGCCCTTTCCAGGGGGTGGAGGAGCTGACACCGCCGGTGGTAAAGCGCACCTCGCCTGGGCCGGTGATCTGATAGGAAGCATCGGCGTCCAGACCCGTCAGGTACACCCGGCGGCCGGTTTCTCCGAACACCCAGTCCAGAAGGCGGGGTTCACTGCCGCCGTAGGTGTATTCCACCACAAAGTCGTCTAGATAGCCGCGCACCTCCGTCACCGTATAGCCCTCGGCCTCATAGAGGGCGGGCAGTTCCTCCTCCGTGACCGGGGTGGGC
>DYBS01000346.1 GCA_019418525.1 Clostridiales bacterium | reverse complement strand
CCGGCGCATGCGCCGGATGGCCTCCAGCCGGGTGGGGGCATGGACGATCACCTTGGCCACCAGGGAGTCGTAGTAGGGGCTCACCGAGTAGCCGTTGTAGAGCAGAGTGTCCACCCGCACCCCGGGGCCGCCGGGGAGGTGGAGGAACTCGGTCTTGCCGGGACAGGGGCAGAAGCCCCGGGTGGGGTCCTCGGCATTGATGCGGCACTCGATGGCGTGGCCGGTGAGGGAGATGTCCTCCTGCTTCACCGACAGCGGGAGGCCCGCGGCGATGCGCAGCTGCTCCTTTACCAGGTCCAGCCCGGTGACCAGCTCGGTGACCGGGTGCTCCACCTGGATGCGGGTGTTCATTTCGATGAAGTAGAAATGCCCCTCCCGGTCCACCACGAACTCGATGGTGCCGGCGTTTACGTACCCCGCGGCCTTGGCGGCGGCCACGGCGGCCTTACCCATCTCGGCGCGCAGCTCGGGGGTGAGGGCCTTGGAGGGAGACTCCTCCATGAGCTTCTGGTTCTTGCGCTGGATGGAGCAGTCCCGCTCCCCCAGGTGGACCACGTTCCCCTGAGTATCGGCCAGGATCTGGAACTCGATGTGGCGGGGGTTGAGGATCAGCTTCTCCAGATAGAGCTCGCCGTCGCCGAAGCAGGCCACGGCCTCGGCCCGGGCCTCCTCGAAGAGGCGCTCCAGGTCGGCCGGGTCATCCACCCGGCGCATGCCCCGGCCTCCGCCGCCGGCGCTGGCCTTGATGAGGACCGGGTAGCCGATCTCCTGAGCCAGCCGGGCGGCCGTGGCGCTGTCGGGCACAGGGCCGTCAGAGCCGGGCACCACCGGCACGCCGTGCTGCTGCATCAGGGCGCGGGCGGCGGCCTTGTTGCCCATCTGGCGGATGATATCCCCGCTAGGCCCGATGAAGCGCAGGCCGCTCTTGATGCACAGGTCGGCGAACTCCGCGTTCTCAGACAGGAAGCCGTAGCCGGGGTGGACGGCGTCGCAGCCGCTCTCCACGGCGGCGGTGAGCAGGGCGATGGGACTCAGATAGCTGTCGGCGGCCTTGGCGGGCCCCACGCAGATGGCCCGGGTGGCCAGCTGCACGTGGAGGGAATCGGCGTCGGCGGTGGAGTAGACCGCCACGCTCTCGATCCCCAGCTCCTGACAGGCGCGGATGACCCGCACCGCGATCTCGCCCCGGTTGGCGATCAAAACACGCTTGAACATAGCAACCTCCATGGCATATCCGCGCAGACGAGAGACCGGCTCCGGGCATGGAGGTCGTCTGCTGTGGCGCGGTTGCCGCTGTTGCGGCCAGCGGCCGGCCGGAGTGGGATCAGCGCTCCTTCAGGCGGAACAGGGGCTGGTCAAAGCCCACCAGCTCGCCGTCGGACACCAGCACCTCGGTGATGACACCGTCGGCGGGCGAGGGGACCTCGCTCATCATCTTCATGGCCTCCAGGATGCACACGGTCTGGCCCTTCTTCACCTGGGTACCCACAGGGGCAAAGGGGGCGGCATCGGGGGAAGAGGCGGCGTAGAAGGTGCCCACCAGGGGGGCCTTGATGAGAGTGCCCTCGGCTTCGACGGGGGCAGCAGGGGCCTCGGCGGCAGGTACAGGAGCGGCGGCAGGAGCCGCCACCGGGGTGGGCGCGGCCACGGGGACGGCGGCGGCAGGCACCGCGG
>DYBS01000345.1 GCA_019418525.1 Clostridiales bacterium | reverse complement strand
GCTCGATGGCGTCCCGCTCGAACTCCAGCTCGTCGGGCACCGGTTCCGAGAGAGGCGGCGCGCCGGTGGGCATGTTCTGGCGGTACTGCATCTCCTGCCACTGGGCCTTGGTGATGAGGACCTGCCGGGGCTTGGAACCCTCGAAGGGGCCAACGACGCCCTTTTCCTCCATCTGGTCCACCAGACGGGCGGCCCGGGCGTAGCCCAGCTTCAGGCGGCGCTGGAGCATGGACACGCTGGCCATGCCGGTCTCCACCACCACCTCGATGGCGTTGGGGAGGAGCTCGTCGTAATCGTCGCCCCCCGCCTCTCCGGCGGAGTCGGCTCCACCCTTGTTTCCCTTCTCCTTGGCGGCGGCGTTCTGCTCGATCTCGTGGAGGACCTCCTCATCGTAGTCCGCCGCGCCGCTGCGCTTGACGAAGTCCACCACGTCGGACACCTCGTCGTCCGAGATGAAGCAGCCCTGCACCCGCTGGGGCTTGCCGGAGCCCAGGGGGAAGTAGAGCATATCGCCCCGGCCCACCAGTTTCTCCGCGCCGGTGGTATCCAGGATGATGCGGGAGTCCAGGGAGGACTGCACCGCGAAGGCGATGCGGGAGGGGATGTTTGCCTTCATGAGGCCGGTGATCACGTCGGCGGAGGGCCGCTGGGTGGCGATGATGAGGTGCATACCGGCGGCGCGGCCCATCTGGGCCACCCGGCAGATGGACTCCTCCACCTCCTTGGCGGCCACCAGCATCAGGTCGGCCAGCTCGTCGATGACCACCACCACCGAGGGCATCTTCTTCATCCCCTCGGTGCGCCCGGCCAGTTTGTTGTAGGCCTTCAGGTCCCGGACGTTCACCTCGGCAAAGGTGCGGTAGCGCTTCATCATCTCGGTGACCGCCCACTGGAGGGCACCGGCGGCCTTCTTGGGGTCGGTGACCACCGGGATCAGCAGGTGGGGGATGCCGTTGTAGATGCCCAGCTCCACCATCTTGGGGTCCACCATGATGAGGCGGACCTCCTCCGGGGTAGCCTTATAGAGGAGGGAGATGATGAGGGAGTTGGTACACACCGACTTACCGGAGCCGGTGGTACCGGCAATGAGCAGATGGGGCAGCTTTGCGATGTCGCACACCACACAGTGGTTGGCGATATCCTTGCCTACGGCGAAGGATACCTTGGAGGGGCTCTCCCGGAACTCCTTGGAGTCGATCACGTCCCGGATGCCCACCGGGGCCACCAGCTTATTGGGCACCTCAATGCCCACCATGGAGATTTTTTCCGGGATGGGGGCGATGCGCACGCCGGTGGCGCCCAGAGCCAGGGCGATGTCATCGGTGAGGTTGGTGAGCTTATTCATCCGCACACCCTGGGCCAGCTCCAGCTCGTACCGGGTCACCGAGGGGCCCCGCACGGTGTCCACGATGTTGGCGTCGATGCCGAATGAGTGGATGGCGTCGGCCAGGCGGATCTGGTTGGTCTGGAGCTCCCCGGCCATGTCGGTGGCCGAGACGGCGCTGCTCCGGTGGAGCAGGTCCACCGGAGGGTACTGGTAGGTCTCTCCCTCCCCGCTCTCCAGACTGCTGCGGATGTCGCGGTCCAACTCCTGGGCGATCTGCGCCCGCTCCTCTTCCCGGCTCTTGGGTGGGTCGGGGCGGGGCACCGCCGGCTCCCGCTCGATCTCCGGCAT
>DYBS01000344.1 GCA_019418525.1 Clostridiales bacterium | reverse complement strand
GCCCGGGGGTATAAGGAGATCAACTACCGGGCCATGAAGCTGCTCCCCCGGGGCGGGGATCTGGCCACCTGCTCCTGCTCCCACTTCATGGAGACGGGTCGGTTCATGCAGATGCTCCGCTCGGCGGCCTTTGACGCCGGGGTGCAGCTGCGGCAGATCGAGGCCCGCCAGCAGGCCCCCGACCACCCCATCCTCTGGAACGTGCCGGAGACCGACTATCTGAAATTCTTCCTCTTCCAGGAGGTATAAGGAGAGATCACGATGGACTATTTTCACTTGAACGCCTCCCGGGACCAGATCGCGGGGCTGAGCAATCTGGGCCTTGCCCACCTGGGGGACGCCGTCTTTGAGGTCATGGTGCGCTCCTGGCTGTGCCTCCACGGCAAGGCCAGCGCCCGGGGCCTCCACAAGGCCACCGTGCGCTATGTGGCCGCCCCGGCCCAGGCCAAGGCGGTGGAGCGCATCCTGCCCCTTCTGAGCGAGGAGGAGGGGGACGTGTACCGCCGGGGCCGCAACACCAGCCCCCACTCGGTGCCCCAGAACGCCAGCCGCGCCGACTACCAGAGCGCCACGGGGCTGGAGGCCCTCTTCGGCTGGCTCTATCTCCAGGGCCGCACCGACCGGCTCAACGAGCTTTTCGAGAAAATCATGGAGGAATAAGCCATGCCGCTTGACGCCATCTGCCTCTCCGCCGTGGTGGAGGAGCTGCGTACCGCCGTGGAGGGCGGGCGCATCGACAAGATCTATCAGCCCGGCCGGGACGAGGTGATCTTCGCCGTCCGGGGCAATACGGGGAACGTGAAGCTGCTGCTCTCCGCCAGCCCCAGCCAGCCCCGGGCCCAGCTCACCACGCTTCCCCGGGAGAACCCGGACAAGCCGCCCATGTTCTGTATGCTCCTGCGCAAGCACCTGACCGGCGGGCGCATCCTGTCCATCACCCAGCCCCCCATGGAGCGGCTCATCGACTTCACCATCGAGACCATCGACGAGCTGGGGGACAAGACCACGCGCCGCCTGGTGCTGGAGTGCATGGGCCGCCGGGCCAATCTGCTGCTGTTGGACGGGGAGGGCCGCATCCTGGACTGTCTCCGCCGGGTGGACGGGGACCTGGCCAGCGGCAAGCGGCAGCTCTTACCCGGGCTCTTCTACCGTTTGCCGGAGCCGCCCAGCAAATGCAACCCCCTCACCGCCACCGAGGAGGAGCGGAGGGAGGCTCTGGCCCACAATCCCATGGATAAGCGGCCGGACCAGCTGCTGCTGGACGCCTTCACCGGCATCTCCCCCCTCATCGCCCGGGAGCTGGCCGAGCGGGCGGAGGCGAGTGGGACCGAAATTAGCTGTGAAGTAGAAAACCTTGTCAGGCTGGAAGAGGAGAAAACCTTCTCTCCCACGGTACTGGTCCGGGATGACAAGGTGTTTGACTTTACGTTTATGCCCATCACCCAATACGGGAGCGAGGTCCGCTGTGAGACCCGGGAGAGCTTTTCTCAGCTCCTGGACGAGTTCTACGCCAGCCGGGACCAGGCCGAGCGCACCAAGCAGCGGGGCCAGGACCTCATCAAATCGGTGACCAACGCCCGGGACCGGGTGGCCCGGAAGCTGGGCAACCAGCGCCGGGAGCTGGAGGCCACCTACGGCCGGGAGCGGCTGCGGGAGCTGGGGGACATCCTCACCTCCAACCTCCACGCCATGGAAAAGG
>DYBS01000343.1:576-1714 GCA_019418525.1 Clostridiales bacterium | reverse complement strand
CCCAGGAACAGACGTAGTCGATATAGTCTCTCCCGTCCACGTCGAAGATGTGGGAGCCGTCGGCCCGCGTGATGAAGCGGGGGGCCATATTCACCGCCCGGAAGGCCCGCACCGGGGAGTTGACCCCGCCGGGGAGGACCTGCACCGCCGCCTCAAAGAGGGATTCCGAGGTCTTTTTATCCATCAGCCGATCTCTCCTTCCCTCATGGCGTCGGCCAGCTCCTTGGCAAAGTAGGTGATGAGCATGTCAGCACCCGCCCGGAAGATGGACACGGCGCTCTCGCACATGACCCGGTGGCCGTCGATGAGCCCCGCCGCCGCTGCGGCCTTGATCATGGCGTACTCCCCCGACACCTGGTAGGCGCAGAGGGGCAGATCAAAGGCGTCCGCCGTCTCCCGGATCACGTCCAGGTACGGCAGGGCCGGCTTCACCATCAGCAGGTCCGCCCCCTCCGCCACGTCCAGGGCGCACTCCTTGTGGGCCTCCTTCCGGTTGTGGGGGTCCATCTGGTACCCCTTCCGGTCCCCGAAGGAGGGCGCCGAGCCCGCCGCCGCCCGGAAGGGCCCGTAAAAGGCCGAGGCGTACTTGGCCGAGTAGGAGAGAATGGGCACGTTCTGGAAGCCGTGCTGGTCCAGGACGGCCCGGATGGCCGCCACCCGGCCGTCCATCATGTCGGAGGGCGCCACCATGTCTGCCCCCGCCTGGGCGTGGGAGAGGGCGGTTTTCGCCAGCAGCTCCAGCGTGGCGTCGTTGTCCACCTCGTGGCCGCAGAGCTGGCCGCAGTGGCCGTGGTCGGTGTACTCGCACATGCACACATCGGTGATGACATAGAAGTCCGGGTGGACCGCCTTGATGGTCCGGATGGCCTCCTGCACCACGCCGTGCTCCGCCCAGGCCGAGGAGCCCACCGCGTCCTTGTGGGCAGGCAGGCCGAAGAGGATGCACCGCCCCACCCCGTGGGAAAGGCACTCCTCTACCGCCTCGTTCACGCAGTCCAACCCGTAGTGGAACTGCCCCTCCAGGGAGTGGATGGGGCGCTTGCCCTGTAACGTCTCATCCACGAAAATGGGGTAAATGAGGCTGTCCGGGGACATGCGGGTCTCCCGGCACAGACGCCGGATGCTGTCGTTGCCCCGC
>DYBS01000343.1:0-566 GCA_019418525.1 Clostridiales bacterium | reverse complement strand
TCAAACACCTTCTGTTATGATCTCGATGAGGCCGTCGATGGTGGCCTCTCTGGCAATGGTCACGGGGATTTTAAACCTCCGGGCCTCCTGGGCGGTCTGCTCCCCGATGCACACGCCGGTGATGCGGGAGAAGTCGGTCCCCTCCCCCACCGAGCGGACAAAGCCCCGCACCGTGGAAGCCGAGGTGAAGGTCACCAAATTTACCTCTCCTGCCTCCACCGCCCGGCGCATCTCCTCACTCTGGGGGGCAGCGTAGTGCGTCGCGTAGACCGCCACATCGTCATAGCTCAGTTTAGCCCCTTCCAAGGCCTCCGTCAAGGCGGCCACGGGCCCGATCCGCCAGGCCCGCCCCCAGGTGAGCCCCGTCGTAGATGTTCGGGATGAAGTCGGCGGTCAGACCGTGGGCGGCGAGGGCTTTGGCTGTTCCCGGCCCGATGGCGGCGATGGACACCCCGGCCAGGGCCCGGGCATCCCGCCCCGTGCGCCGGAGTTCGTCCCACAGACACGCCACCCCGGCGGGGCTGGGGAACACCAGCCCTTCATAACGGGAAAGGCCCTCCACCGCC
>DYBS01000342.1 GCA_019418525.1 Clostridiales bacterium | reverse complement strand
TTCTGGATCACCGAGGACTGGCCGGTGGCGCGCAACCCGGCGGACGGGGACTTCCGGCCCCTGGCGGAGCTGCGCTGGGAGGTGCTGGACCGGACGGGCTGGCGGGAACTGACGGTGGAGGAGGACCAGACCCGGGGATTCCTCTTCAGCGGCGCGGTGGTCCTCACCGGAGGCGTCCCCTGTCCCTGGGAGGAGGCTCCAGCGGAGGAGCGGGCTTTCCTGGAACGCCCGGGCCGCTGGCTGCGGGTGCGCATGGTCTCCGGCGGCTACGACGTGCCCCCGGTAGTCACCGGCGTGAGCGAGCGCCTGGTGCCGGTCTGCCAGCGGGAGACCGACGCCCGGTGCCGCCGGGTGGTGCTGGAGCGCGGCCGGGTGGAGGACGACTCCCTTCTGGCCGCGGCGGGGGAGCACGAGGTCTATCGGGCGCGGCCTGACGGGACCTGGACCCGGTGCGAGGGCGTACAGCGGGAGAACCGGCCCGGCGGCAGCACCTTTACCGTCCCCGGCGGGGGAGGGGAGGAAGCTCTTCTCCTCCTGTGGCGGAAGGGCTTTGCCCGGCGCCTGGGCGTGGGGGACGGCTTCCCCGGCCAGAGCTATGAGCTGCCCGGCAAGGGCCAGCTGGCCGAGGATCTTCAGCTTCTCATCGCCGAGCCGGACAACCCTGAGGTCTGGAGCCTGTGGCAGCGGGTGGAGGACTTCGACGCCTCCGGCCCGGAGGACCGGCACTACCTTCTGGACGAGGAGGAGGGCACCGTGTCCTTCGGAGACTGCATCCACGGCATGGCCCCCGAGGGGGAGATCCTTCTGGCGGGGCACGCAGTGACCCTGGGCCCCGGCGGCAATGTGAAGGCCGGGCGCATTTCCGCCCTGGCGGCGGAGGACGGGGCGGACTGCGGCGTGGACCGGCGTACGGTGACGGTGTCCAACCCGGACGACGCCTCCGGCGGCGTGGACCGGGAGAGCGTGGAGGACTGTCTGGATCGCTGCCGCCGCCGGCTGCGGCGCAGCGACCGGGCGGTGACCTATGCCGACTACGAGCGCCTGGTGCGCGCCGCGCCGGGCCTGATGATCTCCAACTGCAAAGCCATCCCGGTGCAGCGCCTACCCCGGCCCGACGGCAGTCTGGAGGAGAACTGCGTCACGGTGGTGGTGGAGCCCTACTCCCTCCACCGGGAGCGGAAGCTGCCCCCCGCCTACCCGGAGAACATCCTGGGCTATCTGGAGGGGCGGCGGATGCTGGGTACCCGGGTGGCGCTGCTGCCGCCGGCCTATGTGAACATTACGGTCTACGCCGAGATCCTCTCCCAGCCCCACTATGTGGACGCCCGGGAGCGCATTCAGGCGGCGGTGGCCGACTTCTTCCAGAAGGGCTGGGAGTTCGGCGCGCCGGTGCGGTACAGCGTGCTCTACGGCATCATCGACACGCTGGACTGCGTGCAGCGGGTGGAGACGCTGACCATCGACGCCCAGGGCAAGGGCATTACCCGGAGCATCAACGGAGATGTGCTCCTGCCCTACAACGCGCTGGCGGTGCTCAGGTCCGCCAGCTATCAGATACGGCCGGGGGAATAAGGGGGTGAGGCCTTGAAGCGGCCACAGAAGTACTTTGTATTCAACAAGACCTCGGATTTCAGCCGGGGTTGGGGGGAGAACATCACCTGTCTGGGGGACTGCATCCGCCTTTCGGACGGCGCGGAGCCTGTCTCTTATACACA
>DYBS01000341.1 GCA_019418525.1 Clostridiales bacterium | reverse complement strand
GGCCCAGGCAGTCTCGGCGGTCACCGGACTGGGGACCGACCGGATCGCGATTTGTAAAGGAAAGTGAGGAGACACAATGAAACTGTGGAAACGTAACGCGGTGGTGGCAGTGATCGTCCTGTTCGTCTGTGTGGCGGTGTACCTGAACTGGTCCTACAACCAGGAGACGGCGGACGCGGGGAAGGTGCTGGGCCAGGCGGCCCTGGTGGGGGCGGAGAGCACCGACCCGCTGCTGGCTGGGGTATCGGCCAGCCCGGCGCCGTCGGGGACCGCGGAAAGCCCTGCCCCGTCCGGGGAGGACGCCCAGACCTCCGGAGAGGGGACGGAGACTGAGGGAGGGGCGGGCTATTTCGCCTCTGCCCGGCTCAACCGGCAGGAGGCCCGAGACAGCGCCCTGCGCATTTTGCAGGAGTCGGCGGCGGACGAGACCATGCAGGCCGAGCTGACCCAGGCCATTGAGACCATGGCGGACACCACCGTCTCGGAGGCCCAGATCGAGAACCTCATCACCGCCAAGGGGTACGCCGACTGCGTGGCGTTCCTGGGCGAGGACAGCGCCAGTGTGGTGGTGGCAGCCACGGCGGAGGGGCTCACCGACGCCGACATCGCCCGCATCACCGAGATCGTCACGGGGGAGACCGGCCTCTCGGCCAGCCAGATCCGCATCGTGGAGGCCGAGCCGTAAGGTCAAATTCACGCTCCGAATAAAAAACCTGTTGGTATTTTCCTGACGGTGTGGTACAATAAAAAGCAGCCATCCGATCTTCATCGTATGAGAACAAAGGAGCGTGAAGCGCAATGCCCGATGCAAGAGAGTACGTTTCCCGTCCCGACGAGCTGGGAACGATCCATATATCGGAGGATGTCCTGGCCGTCATCGCCGCCGCCGCCGCGCTGGAGGTGGAGGGTGTGGGCAGCCTGGCCCCCAACCTGGGTTCTGACCTGGCGGAGCTTCTGGGGAAGAAGAATCTTTCCAAGGGCGTCCATATCAACGTGGTGGAGCAGAGCGTCCATGTGGAGGTATCCATCCTTATCAAGTACGGCTTTACCATCCCCGAGGTGGCCAGCGCCGTGCAGGACGCGGTGTTCAACGCCATCAGCAACACCAGCGGCCTGGATGTGGAGTGCGTCAACGTCAATGTGGCCGGTGTGACCTTCGACCGGGAGGCCAAGCCCAACAACTGAGCCTGCGGCCCCGGAGGGCGGAGCGAATGCTCCGCCCTCCTTTTTTAATTTTCATTAAGTTTGCAAACTGGGGGTTTCTTTTTTGTATACTCCTGTGTATAATATGGATATTAGAGTAGTACAGAGACCGGGCTCAAGCCCGGATTGGGAGGAATACCAATGACACGAACCAGTGCCCGGGAGATTGCCGTACATTTTACCTTTGAGCTGGGCTTTTCGGATGAGAGCGCCGATGCGCTGCTGGACACCATGCTGACCCCGGCTGTCTTTCGCCAGATTGGGGAGGAGGAGCCGCTGTACGCCGAATTCCCCGACGAGCCCCAGAAGGACTACATCCGCACCCTGGTGAAGGGGGTCTATGACCACTGCCCTGAGCTGGATGAGTACATCTCCAAATACGCCATCGGCTGGAAGTTTTCCCGCATTCCCCGTGTAGCCATTTCCATCCTGCGGGTGGCCATGTATGAGATCCTGTACATGCAGGACATCCCCAATGCCGCTGCCATCAACGAGGCGGTGCAGATGGCCAAGCAC
>DYBS01000340.1 GCA_019418525.1 Clostridiales bacterium | reverse complement strand
ATGCTGGACCGGCCCAGGATCTCGCCCGCCTCGCTGACCGCCGCAGCGGCGATGTTGGTCCCGCCCAAGTCGATGCCCAGATAATACATGTTCAAACCCCATTTCTGCCGCGGCCCGGACCTCAGTCCGCCGCGGCGGATATCTGGTGTTATTGTACCACAGATCGGGCCCGCGCAAAAGAGGGTTCTTCCCCCGCCCGGGTCAGAAAGGGGGGGCGCCCCCGCCCCCGCAGGTGAACGGCCAGAGCCACGCACCCGCTGACGAGGAGGAAGGCGTAGAAGCTGATGCCCCGGCTGACCAGCATGGCCGGAGTGGCCAGCGCTGCGCCAAAGAGAGGGGTAAAAGCGGCCACAAAGCCTCCCTCCGCCGGGCCCACCGCCCCGGGCAGGGGCAGCGCGGACACCGCCAGCGTCACCACCGCCTGGGTCCCCAGAAAGACAGGCAGACTGTACTCGGTGAGTCCGAAGGCCCGGTACACCACAAAGGGCACGGCAAACAGGGCGGTGAGCTGGGCCGCCGACAGGGCCAGCAGCGCTGGGAACAGGCCGGGATTCTGCTTCAGGCAGGCAGTACCGGCGGCGTACTCCTCCATCTGCCTCTCCAGCCGGGGGAGGGCCCGCTCCCGCAGGTGCTTCAGCCCCACGCGGCCCAGGGCGTTCAGCACGCCCACCGCCGCCCGCCGGGCCAGACGGGGCAGAAACAGGAAGGACAGCATCCCCACGGTGAGGGCGCTCATCACGCCGCCGCCGTAAAGCACCAGCAGCCCCATGCCCTTTCCAAAGCCCTGCCGCAGGCCGGGCAGGGCCAGCCAGGTAGTCAGGGCGTAGCCCAGCAGGGCCACCTGGTAGCACACCGCGATGAGCAGCATGTTCAGCGCGCCATGGGCGGGCTGGACCCCGTCCCGGGACATATAGTAGACCTGGGCGGGCTGTCCGCCGGTGGCCGAGGGGGTGATGGAGCTGACATAGAAGCCCACGAAGGAGTAGCCCAGGCACCGGCGGTAGGGGTTCCGGTAGCCCAGCCGCCCCAGGATGAGGCGAGTCTGCATGGCCTCACAGCCCACAAAGAGGAACATCAGCCCAAGGCCCGCAAAGACATAGCCGGGCCTTACCTGGTGCAGCACCCCCAGGAGAGTGGAGATGGGCTGGTCCCGCAGGAGCAAAAAACCCGTCACGCCCATCAGGGCCAGCAGAATCGCCGTCCCGATCATTTGTTTCCGTCCGCTCACAGCTGTCCACCTTGCTTTCTCCGCTTCAGGCGGCACACCGCCGCCGCGCAGACCGCCAGCGCGGTGCTCACCAGCAGCAGCCGGGCCACGCTCTCGGCCTCCAGGTGGCTCTTGGCCAGACGCATCCGGCGGCGCATCTCCGCCAGTGCCTCATCGTCGTAGATCAGGTCCCGGATGGCCTCTAGGCACCCCTCCGGCTCTTTGGCCGCCGCGCGGCCCAGCCCCTCCCGGAGGAGGAAGCGGGCGTTGTTCTTCTCCTGCTGGAGGAATGGCTCCCACAGCAGCAGGGGGAGCTCGGCAAAGATGCTCTCAAAGACGGTGATGCCGCCGGGCTTGGTGAGCATCAGGTCGGCCCGGGCCATGTACTCCCACACCCGGTCGGTGAAGGACACCACCTCGATGTGGGGATAGCGCCCCGCCAGGCGGCGGTAGAGACGCTCGTTGTTGCCGGTGAGGATGGTCACCTCCACCCCCTCCAGGGCGTTGAGGGCCTCATAGAAG
>DYBS01000034.1:7874-15611 GCA_019418525.1 Clostridiales bacterium | reverse complement strand
CCTTTCGGGTATGGATTGAGTGGCTCTATCATACAATACGCGGCGGGGAAATAAATCTCAAAGAAGTTACAAAGTATTAAGATTTTCTTTCAGCTTTGCGGCGGCGGAATTTGTCGAACCAGGAGGGCAGAGGCCGCGCCGGTGACTCCACCGGTGACGATGGAGCAGAGGAGCAGGGGCGGTAAGTACAGCAGGGGAGCCCGGCTGCCCAGCACTGCCATAGCGGCCAGGATCTGACCGGTGTTGTGGGCGGCGGCGCCCCCCACCGACACGCCCAGCAGGGAGAGGGCGGGGATGCGCCGCAGGGCGGCCATAGTCCCCAGAGCCAGCAGCCCTCCGGTGAGAGAGAAGGCCAGGGCGGTCAGATTTCCACCCACCAGAGCCCCCAATAAGCACCGGGCCAGCAAAATGAGCAGGGCCTCCCGACCAGAAAGCGCGTACAGGGCGTACACCGTCACCAGGTTGGCCAGCCCCAGCCGCAGGCCGGGCAGCGGAAAGAGAATGGTGAGGGGGAGCAGTCCCTCGGCCACAGAGAGCGCCAACGCCAGGGCAGTGAGTACGGCGCAGCGGGTGAGACGGCGGACCGGCATGGGGTCACCTCCTTGGACATGAAAAAAAGTTCGGCGGACAGGGGAACTTTCAGCCCGCCACAGCGTCAATATCGGGAGCGGGCCCATTGGAATCCCCTTCCAGGGAAACAATGAGTTTGTTGGGCAGGCAGATGATCTGCTGCCCGGCGGTGTGGATGGTGCCGGTGCGCAGGCAGTCTCCGCCGGGGCAGTGGCTCTCCGCCACCCGCACGCCGTCGGAGGAGAGCTCCAGCGCGATAGGATAGGGCGCCCCCTCCACAGACACCTGGGTGGGCTGGTCATAGTCGGCGAGGGGGTACTCCGCCACCACGGTTCCATCCAGGGACACCACCGCGGTCAGACCGCCGGTGCCGCCCCGGGGACGGAGCGCAAAGAGAAGAACCACCGCTGCAGCGGCCACCAGCAGGATGAGGACCAGGTCCCCGGGGGTGGGGCGCAGCCGGTCAGCGCCTGAGGATCTCACAGGTGTAGCCATAGGCGTCTCCTTCAAAAGTAAAGGTGTCCTCCAGACCTTCGGTGACTAGCACCCGGCCGTCGGAGCAGCAGAGGATGTACTCGAAATCCGTGCGGTTCTTCCAGAGCTCCAGGGCCCGGTCCTCTCCCAGGACGAACAGGGCGGTGGACCAGGCGTCAGCCAGAGCGGCGTTTTCCGCCACCACGGTCACGGAGAGAAGTCCCGTCTCGGCGGGATAGCCGGTCTCCGGGTCCAGGATGTGGTGATAGGTCACCCCGTCCTGGGTAAAATAGCGCTCGTAGCTGCCCGAGGTGGAGAGGCTCTCGTTCTGGAGAGAGAGAACGCCCAGCCGCTGCTCGGCGTCGGCGGGGTCCCGCAGGGCGATCCGCCAGGCCCCGCCGCCGGGGCGCTCTCCCACAGCAGCTATGGTGCTGCTGCCCAGATCGAAGAGGGCGCCGGTGAGCTGGTACTCTCCGGCCAGAGCGGTGAGGCGGTCGGCGGTATAGCCTTTGGCGATGCCGCCCAGATCCACCTCCATACCGGAGCGGGTGAGCTCCGCCGTTCCGGCGCTTTGGTCTACTTGGAGGGCGGAGCTGTCCACCAGGGACAGGAGGGTGGAGAGCTCACCCGCGTCAGGAACGCGGTAGTGTTCCCCATCCCCGCCGAAGCCCCAGGCGTCCATCACCGGCGCGATGGTACAGTCAAAGGCTCCGCCGGATTCACTCCCATAGCGCAGGGCCTCCTCCAGCACCTCTAAAGTCTCCCCGTCCAGGGACACCGGAGTGCCGCTCCCCGCTGCCACATTGAGGCGGGAGAGATCGCTGTCCGGCTCGTTGCGGTCCAGCAGGGCGTCCAGACGCTGGATCTCGGCGACAGCGGCCTCCAGGGCCTCGGCAGCCCGATCTCCCTGGAGCTGGAGAGACATGGGGGCGTCCATGGCAAAGAGCTGCCGGGATGCGGTGTCCTCCGCCGGCGCGGAGGGGGTGCAGCCGGAGAGCAGGGCGAGAGACAACAGAATGGAAAGGGACGTGGTACGCTTCAGCATCATTGCATAACTCCTCATGTCAACCCGGCGGCAGACCGGCGGGAGGACAAACGGTTTGGACAGGAACACGCCTATTGTAACACACCCGATTAGAGAGAGCAAAGACTTCTCACACGAATCTGGTTTTTTCCTGTTGCAAAACCAGGCGGCTTCTGCTAAAATATACAAATGCGAGACCAATGATTCAGGCACAGGAGATGAACACATGGATAAGAGAGAACGAGCGGAACGGGCCAAGCAGGAGGACGCGATCCTCAATCGGGTCCTGATCTGGATCGCCGGCGCGGTGGTTTTAGAGGCTTTGCTCCTCCTTCTCGATCGTTATTATGTCAATACAAGAGTGAGCGAACTGGCCATCAAGGAGAGCCTGTATCAGATCTTTGGTGTTCTGGCCATCGTCCTGCCCATTGCATTCGTGGCCTGTGCGGCCTGGTGGTTCCTCACTTGGCGCAAGGGAGAGCATCGGCTGCTGCCCCGGATTCTGACCACTGTGCTGGCAGTCCTGGCGGTGTGCGCGGTGGTGGCCCGCCTTTATCCCAACAAGACCGGCATCAGCGCCCTGTATGTGGGCGTGCCCTGTCTGGCAGTGCTGGCGCTGGTGTACTACCTCTACCAGCATGAGTTCTTTGTGGTGACCCTGCTGGGCGTGATCAGTGGTCTGGGTCTCTGGCTGCTGGACCGCCGGGTGGGCCATGAAGTAGTGGTGTACGCCTATCTGGTGGTGGAAGTGGTGCTCCTGGCCGCAGTGGTGTATTTTACCCGGAAGCTCCAGGCCAGCGGCGGTCTGCTCTCCGTGAAGGGCAAGCTGGTCCGGGTCTTTTCCAAGAACTCCAATTATGCCATGCTCTATGTGTCCTGCGCCGTGGCTCTGCTGGTGCAGGCGGCCGCGCTGGCTTTGGGCTCTGTGATGGTGCTCTACGGCGTGGTGATTGTGTGGCTGCTGGCCATGGCGGTTTATTACACCGTCCGCCTCATGTAACGGTTCAGATCCCTGAAACGCGACGCCCGGTCTCTGTCAGGAGGCCGGGCGTTTTTCCACTTTAGTACAAAAGCGCCGGAGGGCGCAGGGAGGTTGTTTGCCATGAAGGAAAAAGAGATCGCGGAACTGCGCCGCCGTTTCCGCCAGGATAAAAGCGGGATCACCCAGGTGCGTGGCTGCTATGTCAATGAGAACCGGGAGATCGTGGGGGAACTGCGGCAGTCCTTGGCCCTGATGTCGGAGGAGGAGGGGGAGAAGGTGCTGGCCCTCTTGCGCAAGACCCTTACCGGCGGACTGGGCCGCAACCTGCTGGATGTGGAATTTACCACCGCCCAGGTAGCTGACAGCGAGGAGCACCGGTTGCTTATGGCCCTGCGGGATTCCGGAATGGAGGACGACGAGGCGGTGGAGCGCTTTTACCGCACTGCTATCGACAGCCTGGATCTGGAGGGGAGCTACCTCATCCTCCTGGCCCGAGACCGGTACGACGTGCCCTACCGCTCCAAGGACGGGGAGCGGCAGGACGATGCGGGGGACGAGGTGTTCACCTATCTGGTGTGCGCTGTGTGCCCGGTGAAGCTGAGTAAGTCCGCCCTGGGCTATGACCTGTCGGAGAACCAGCTCCACAGCCGGGCGGCCGACTGGCTGGTGTCGCCCCCCCAGGTGGGCTTCCTGTTCCCGGCCTTTGACGACCGGAGCACCAACCTGTACGGGGCCCTCTACTACACCAAGGACTCCGGCAGCAGCCACGCCGACTTTGTGGATGCGGTGTTCAAGGCCCCGCTGCCTATGCCCGCCGACCAGCAGCGGGAGACCTTCCAGACGATCTTGGCCGACGTGCTGGAGGACGAGGAGGACAGCTTCCATCTGGTGCAGGCAGTACAGGAGGAGCTGCGGGAGCGCATTGAGGCCTACAAGGAGAGCCGGGAGGAGGAGCCCCTGGAGATCTCCCAGCAGCAGGTGAGCCAGCTCCTGGCCTCCTGCGGCATGAGCCAGACCCGGGTGGAGGCCTTTGATCAGCAGTATGAGGAGGCCTTTGGAGAGGAGACTCGCCTCACCCCTCAGAACCTGATGGATACCAAGCGCCTGGAGATCAGTGCCCCCGGCGTGACTATCCGGGTCTCGCCCGAGGAGAGCGACCGGGTCCAGACCCGAATCATCGATGGTGTGAAGTACATCCTCATCCGCGCCGACGGAGACGTGCAGGTCAACGGCGTGGAGATCCGCATCGGATGAATCCTATGATTGGATACAGAAGCCCCCTCCGGCCGTGAGCCGGAGGGGGCTTCCCGCAAACAGGCCCGCCGGGGAAGGGAACCCGGCGGGCCTTTGGCTCATTCCGCGGACTCCGGCTCTGCGGTGAGCTGGTCCTGGGTGAGGCCGGTGAGGGTCTCCACCACGGACACGGAGAGCCGGTGGATGGCAGAAGAGTCATCGAGGATAGCGTAGTAATAGCCGCCGTCGTCGGTGGTGGAGCCGATGGACAGCGTGATGACGGTGCCGTCCTCCTCGGTCATGGTGAGGAGGCTGGGGTCGTCCAGGCCGCAGGAGGCAAGGGTATCGGCATCGGCCTTGTAGTCGTAGCAGGAGGTGAAGTAGAGGTAGGTGAGCTCCGAGATGAGGTCGTTGAGGGTGCTGTTGTCCTCCGGGATGTCCGCGCCGTTGACCGTCCAGGCGTAGGTGGTGTTGGTGGTGGCCTCACCGGAGTCGTCGGTGGTCTCCTCGGTGATGGTCTCCTTCTCCAGCAGCAGGTCGGTGTCCCCGCTCTGCCAGCGGATGGAGGAGAGGGTGCCCTGGGTAACATCGGGGATGTTCTCCGGCTCGGCCAGGTCCATCAGGGAGACCTGAAGCTCATCGGCCAGGGTGGCCGCCACGGTGGCCACCCGGCTCTCCCCTTCCACCATGGCGTAGGTGTTGCTGTCCACCTTGTCACCCAGCAGGACGGTGACCGAGTCGCCATCGGCGTTGGAGGCGGTGCAGGAGAGAGCGGGGGCGTCCAGTCCGTAGGCGTCCAGGCTGTCGGGCTCATCAAAGACCCGGACCGTGGCCAGCTGGCTCAGGTCCTCCGCCAGGGCGTCCAGGGCGTCCTGGTCGGCGGGGAAGGTGCTGTCGCCGTTCCAGGTCCAGACATCATCCGCCTTGGTGAAGGAGAGGTCGGAGCCGTCGGTGCCGGTGAAGGAGAGGCTTGTGACCTCCCCCAGGTCGGTGAGGTAAATGGTGTCGTCCACATCCTCCTGGTTTTCGTTGTAGCTGCGCAGGGCGAGGTACACGCCGCCGCACAGGATCAGCAGCACCAGGAGCACGAGGAGGGTCTTTCCCTGTTTCATCAGCGTTTGCGCCTCCTCATCCAGAAGATCAGGCCGAAGAGCAGGATCAGCACCGGCAGCACGATCATATAGAGAGTGCTCCACAGGCCAGGATTGGTGATGGTGTTGTAGGTGATGGACAGGCTCTTGGCGGGGATGGACAGGTTGGACACGTCGTCAAACCCGGCGGTGAGGGCATTCATGAAGATGGTCTGGTTGGCGATGGAGGGGTTGGCGGCCAGAATGTCCTGGGAAATAAAGGAGGTGCTGCCAAAGACGGTGAGACGGCCCACCGTCTCGCTGTCGGTCCGCTCGGAGACCGCCCCTAGGAGGAAGGTGCCCGCGGTCTGCCCGCCGTCCAGGGTGACGGCCAGGCCGTCGGAGGTGGTGGACAGGAAGGGGGTCACCGTGACGCCCTCGGGGGTCTCGGCGGTCTGGGTGAAGCCCAGAGAGTTGGTGAGCAGCGTGAGGGTGTCGCTGTTAAACTCGCTGGTGACGGGGCTGGAAGTGTCCAGCGTGGCGCAGATGGCGAAGGCGGAGCCCAGCTGGGGGTAGTAGCTGGCGGTGTCGGCGATGTAGCCCTCGGCCATGGTGAGGCCGTAGTGCTCCATCAGGGCGTTCCAGTTGGGGAGCTCGGCGTACTCACTGGGCAGGAGGAGGACCATCTGCCCGCCGCCGTCCAGGTAGTCCAGCAGCAGGGAGAGCTCGCTCTCGGAGAGGTCGGTGGCCGGGCCGTTGACCAGCAGCAGGTCGCAGTCCTCCGGCACGCCGCCGTTGAGGGCGGGGCTCACCGAGGAGAGGGAGAAGTTGGCCTTGTCGATGGCGTCGGTGATGATGGAGGACAGCTCTTCTTCACCGTGGCCGGTGACGGTGTAGACCACCTTGTTAGTGTCGTTGGTCACATAGTCCAGGGCGGAGGTGAGCTGACCCTCGGCGTCAAAGGAGTCCTCCGACATATAGTAGTAGGAGTCGTAGCCGTAGGTGATGATGTCGTTGTAGGAGATCACGTCGGTCTTGCCCGTCGCCTCGCAGAGGACCACCAGAGAGTTGCTGTCGGCGTCATAGGCGGCGGCCTGGGCGGGGTGGGCCACCGGGTCCACCTCGGTGACGGTGATGTGGCTGGAGAGGGCGGCGTACTCATCCAGGAACTTGAGGATGCGCTGGTCGGTAGCGCCCTCCTCGGCCAGGACCACGATCTCCACGTCCTGGTCCAGTCCGGCCAGGAATTCTCGGGAGGTGTCGGTGATCTCATAGAGCTGGTTGTCGGTGAGGTCGAATTCCTTCAGGTGGCTGGGGAGCTGCCCGGCGATGAGGTTGACCACGATGACCAGGGCCACCGCCATGGCGGTGATGGCGGCCAGGTAGCCGCCCCGGGCCAGGGCGCGTCGGTTGAAGTTCCGTTTCTTCCGTTTCAAAGGGGCACCTCCTAGTTCCAGCGCCGCCGGAGCAGCGTCTGGATGGTCAGGAACACGAAGAGGGCGGTGAGGGAGAGATAGAGGATGAGGCCGCCCACATCAAAGACGTGGTACTGGGCGAAGTTGTAAAAGACCGTGCGGAAGGAGAAGGCGGAGAGCACATCGCTCAGGGCGCTGGGCAGGAAACCAATCAGATCCTCCCACAGAAAGAGGAGGAGCAGCACGGCGAAGGTGCCCACGGCGGCAATGATCTGGCTCTCGGTGAGGGAGGAGATAAACATGCCGATGGCCAGGAACACACAGCCCATTAGGAAGAAGGCCAGCAGGGAGGCGTAGTCGGACACCAGATGGGCCTCTCCGTTGGCGGCGATGATGAGGGGACAGAAGGCCGCCAGGAACACGGGGACGAAGAGGACCGTCACCATGGCCAGGTACTTGCCCAGCACCACCGCCCACAGGGGCACCGGCGCGGTGAGGAGAAGCTGGTCGGTGCGGCCCCGCCGGTCCTCGGCCATGGAGCGCATGGTGAGGATGGGCACGGTGAACATCAGAATGTTCATCAGGCTCATCAGGGCGTAGGAGAAGTCGGGCAGGCCGTTATAGAGGTTGTAGGCCATGAAGTAGATGCCGGTAAAACACACCAGGGCGGCGATGAACACATAGCCGATCATGGAGTTGAAGTAGGAGCTCAGCTCCCGTTTGTAAATGGCGATCATGGCACTTCCTCCTCTTCCGGGGCTTGCTCCTCCGGCAGGTCCTGCTCCGGGTCGTCGGAGGTGAGGCGGAGGAACAGATCCTCCAGGGTGATGGCGTCCCGCCGCAGCTCCAGCAGGGGGAGCCCCGATTCGGCGCAGCGGGTAAAGACGGCCTCCCGCAGGTCGGTCCCGGGGAGCTGCTCCAGACGGAAGGAGCAGCAGTCCGCCTCCTCACAGGGGCGGGGAGTGAGGG
>DYBS01000034.1:3164-7864 GCA_019418525.1 Clostridiales bacterium | reverse complement strand
GTTCAGACCCGCGAGCAGCCCGGACGCGGCGGCGGGGTCGGCCCGGAGGGTGACCTCCAGCGCGGGGGCACCCGCCAGCTCCCGCTCCAGCTGGTCGGGGGCGCCGGCGGCCACCTTTTTCCCATGGTGGATGATGAGCAGGTGGTCGCACATCTCCTGGATCTCCGAGAGAATGTGGGGGCTGAGGATCCCGGTGTGGTCCTTGGCCAGCCGCCGCACCAGGGTGCGGATCTCCAGGATCTGCTTGGGATCCAGGCCCACGGTGGGCTCATCCAGAATGAGCACCTTGGGGAAGCCCAGCAGGGCCTGGCCCAGACCCACCCGCTGCTTGTAGCCCTTGGACAGGTTGCGGATGAGCCGCCCCCGCACCGAGAAGGTGCCGGTCATGTCCATCACCTGGTCCACCTGCTCGTCCCGCTGGTCCCGGGGGACCTTTTTCAGTCCGGCGGCGAAGAACAGATATTCCTCCACGGTCATGTCGGTGTAGAGAGGGGGCTGCTCGGGGAGATAGCCGATGGAGCGCTTGACCAGCTCCGGCTCCTGGGTGATGGAGTGGCCGTCCACCAGCACGTCGCCCTCGGTGGCGCCGATGTACCCGGTCATGATGTTCATGGTGGTGGACTTTCCCGCGCCGTTGGGGCCCAGGAAGCCGAAGATCTGGCCGTCCTCCACGGTAAAGTCCAGGTGGTCCACCGCCAGGTGTCGGCCGTAGCGCTTGACCAGACTGCGTACTTCGATCACGGTTGTGGTTCCTCCTTCTGTTGGGTTGGATCAATCTGCACTGGGAAGGAGTGTAGCCCGGCAAGCTGAAATTAGACTGAAAAGCGTGTAAATAATTTGTGAAGCTTTTCCGGGTCCGGGAGGGGCCACGCTCTTGACCGGGGGCGAAAAATGGGATACACTACCGAGAGAAGTGTGTGAAAGGCCGTCCGCCGGGATGGCCTTTGTCTATGGAGGGAATGGTATGAAACACGTGCTCACCTGGCTGCGGGGGGAGCCGGTACTGGTGATCTCGGCGCTGTGCGCCCTTGCGTCCATGCTGCTCACGCCGCCGTCGGCGGCCTATCTCGGCTATATCGACCAGCGTGTGCTTATCCTGCTCTTCAGCCTGATGGCGGTAGTGGCGGGGTTCCAGGACTGCGGCCTCTTTGAAGTGCTGGCCCAGAAGTTGCTCTCCGGGCGGCGGCGGATGAAGGTGCTCACCCTTTTGCTGGTGCTGCTGCCCTTTTTCTCGTCCATGCTGGTGACCAACGATGTGGCCCTTCTGACCTTCGTGCCCTTCGCAGTGCTCACCCTGGGGCTGGTAGGGCGGCAGGAGCGCCTCATCCCGGTGGTGGTGCTCCAGACCCTGGCGGCCAACCTGGGCAGCATGGCCACCCCGGTGGGCAACCCTCAGAACCTGTACCTCTATAATACATATGCCATGGCTCCGGGGCAGTTCTTCGCCGTCATCCTCCCGCTGACCCTGGTGAGCCTCGTCGCCCTGGCGGCGGCGTGTCTGGTGGGGAAGGACGAGACCATCGAGGTCCGCTTCCCCGAGAAGGCCACCGTCCGCCATGTGCGGCGGCTGGTGCTGCTGGTGGTGCTCTTTGCGTTGTGTCTGCTGTGCGTGTTCCACGTCATCGGAGAGTGGGTGCTGCTGGCGGTGGTGCTGGTGAGCCTGCTGATCGCCGGGCGGGACCTGCTGCCCCGGGTGGACTACGCGCTCCTGGCCACCTTCGTGTGCTTCTTCGTGTTCGCCGGGAACATCGGCGCGGTGCCGGCCCTGCGGGAGCTCCTCACCAAGGCGCTGGACTGGAACGCGGCGGTGGTCTCGGGTCTCGCCAGCCAGGTCATCAGCAACGTGCCTGCGGCGCTCCTCCTCTCCGGCTTCACCGATGACTGGCGGGGGCTGCTGCTGGGCACCGACATCGGCGGCCTCGGCACTCCGGTGGCCTCTCTGGCCAGCCTCATCTCTCTAAAACTCTACCTGCGCACCCCCGGCTCCAACAGCGGGAAATATCTGGCCCTCTTTACCGCCGCCAATGTGGCGGGTCTGGTGCTGCTTGGGATATGCGCCGCAGTGTTTGCACATTTTTAAGGATTAGGGTTGCAATACGACAAAAAAACAGGTAAAATAAAAAGCTGACTTTTTTGAGTAGGCACAGTCTGGGAAAGAAAGCGACGGTAACGAGATGAATCGTACTTTGGAGCATATCCTGCCCCGCGTGCAGAAGCCTGCGCGCTACACGGGCGGGGAATATAATGCGGTGATCAAGGACCGCAGCCAGGTGGACATCCGGGTGGCCCTCTGCTTCCCGGACACCTACGAGATCGGTATGTCCAATCTGGGCATCCGCATCCTCTATGGCGTGATGAACGAGATGGACCGGGTGTGGTGCGAGCGGGTGTTCGCCCCCTGGGGGGACATGGAGGCCGAGATGCGCCGGGAAGGCATCCCCCTCTACGGTCTGGAGAGCGGCGACTCCATCGCCGACTTTGACGTCATCGGCTTCTCGCTGGGCTATGAGATGTCCTACACCAACGTCCTCAACATGCTGGATCTGGCGGGGCTGCCCCTGCGCAGTGAGGACCGGGACGGCCTGGCGCCTCTGGTCATCGCCGGCGGCACCTGCGCCTTCAACCCGGAGCCGCTGGCCCCCTTTATCGACATCTTCTCCCTGGGTGAGGGCGAGGACGTGACGGTGGAGCTCATTGAGCTGTGCCGCAAGGCCAAGGAGGAGTGCTGGACCAAGGAGGAGCTGCTCATCGCGGCGGCTCAGATCCCCGGTCTGTACGTGCCCTCCCTCTATGAGGTGGAGTATAAGGAGGACGGTACCATCGCCTCCATCACCCCCACCCACGGGGCTCCCGCCGTGGTGACCAAGCGCATCGTCCAGGATCTGGACAAGGCCTATTTCCCCACAAAGACCATCGTCCCCTCCACCGAGATCGTCCACGACCGGGTGATGCTGGAGGTGTTCCGGGGCTGTATCCGGGGCTGCCGGTTCTGTCAGGCGGGGTACGCCTACCGCCCGGTGCGGTGCAAGAAGCCCGAGACCCTGGTGAAGCAGGGCATCGAGTCCTGCCAGAACTCCGGCTATCAGGAGATGACCCTCTCGTCCCTGTCCACCAGCGACTACCGGCGGCTGCTGGACCTGTGTGACGGGCTGCAGGAGTGGTGCGACCCCAACGGAGTGAGCCTGTCCCTGCCCTCCCTGCGGGCGGACAACTTCTCCTGGAGCCTTATGGAGCGGCTCCAGCACGGGCGCAAGAGCGGCCTCACCTTCGCCCCCGAGGCGGGCACCCAGCGCCTGCGGGATGTCATCAACAAGAACGTCACCGAGGAGGACATCCTCAACTTCTGCCGCACCGCCTTCGCCGGCGGCTGGTCCACCGTGAAGCTTTACTTCATGCTGGGCCTGCCCACCGAGACCGACGAGGACGTGCTGGGCATCGCCGACCTGGCCGACAAGGTCTACCGGGTCTGGCGGGAGGTCACCCCCAACCGGGCCCGGGGCGTGAAGATCACCGTCTCCACCGCCTTCTTCGTGCCCAAGCCCCACACCGCCTTCCAGTGGGAGGGCCAGATCACCCGGGAGGAGTATGAGCGCCGGGTGAAGCTCCTGCGGGAGCACATGCGGGGCCGCTCCACCGTCTACCACTGGCACGAGGCCGACACCAGCGTGCTGGAGGCGGTGCTGGCCCGGGGCGACCGGCGGCTGGCCGACCTGCTGGAGTGCGTCTGGCACAAGGGCGCCAAGCTGGACACCTGGAACGAATATTTCTCCTACGACCGCTGGGTGGAGGCCATGGAGGAGTGCGGCATCGACCCCGCCTTCTACGCCTGCCGGCAGCGGGACAAGGACGAGATCCTGCCCTGGAGCATCACCTCCACCGGCGTGAGCCCCCGGTTCCTCTGGCGGGAGCGGGAGCGGGCCTACGAGGGCGTCATTACCCCCGACTGCCGGCAGCAGTGTACCGGCTGTGGGGCCGATAAGCTCTATCCCAACGGCGTATGCGACGCCGAGTGCTGATTTTGCGTGAAAAGGAGGGGAAGGACCTGTGACCACACACAGACTGGCCTTTTCCAAAGTGGATACCGCCAAATTCATCTCCCATCTGGACCTGATGCGGACCTTCCAGCGGGCCTTCCTCCGGGCGGGCCTGGCCATCAAACACACCGAGGGCTTCAATCCCCACGCCTTCGTGTCCATCCCGCTGCCCCTGTCGGTGGGCTATTCCAGCGCCTGTGAGGTGCTGGAGTGCCAGCTGCTGGGGGAGGTGGATTTGGACACCGTGCCGGAGCGGATGAACGCGGTGCTGCCCGAGGGCATCCAGGTCCACCGCTGCTACGAGGCCCGGCGTCCGGTGAAGGAGCTGTGCTTCGTCAACTACATCGTCACCCTGGAGTACGAGAGCGGCGCCCCCTTCGGGGTGGATACCGCCATCCAGGAGCTCCTCTCTCGGGAGAGCCTGGTGGTGCGGAAGCGCTCCAAGAAGGCCAAGAGCGGCTTTACCGAGGTGGATCTGATCCCCCTCATCGCCCGCACCTCCATCGAGGAGCGGCGGGACGTGGTGTGTCTGGACCTGGTGCTGCGGGCCCAGAACCCGGGCCTCAACCCGGAGCTCATCCTGAATGCCATCCGGGAGGAACTGCCCGAGGCGGCCCCCGACTTTGTCACCTTCCACCGGCGCGCTGTGCTGGACGAGAGCTTTCA
>DYBS01000034.1:0-3154 GCA_019418525.1 Clostridiales bacterium | reverse complement strand
CTTTCAGATCTGGGAATAGTTCTAAAATCGCCCCTGTTTTCGGATGGGGGCGATTTTTGTCTCATTTTAGGGAGTAATTCAGACCGGACAGCAGGCGACAAAGGACTTGCTTATCTGGGGAAAAACAGGTAAAATTGATATGAATAAATCTGTATTTGGCGGCTGTTTCGCCATGCCGTTCCACGGAGGGGGGAGAATATGAAAACCATGCTGGAGAGAGATATCGTCTTGCTGGTGGATGACCAGGCTAAGGACCGGACGCAGCTGCGTCAGCTTCTCAGCCCGTCCTATGAAATCGTGGAGGCTGCCGACGGAAATGAGGGCATTCAGATGATGGAGACCTACTGCCTCCAGCTGGCGGCGGTGCTGCTGGATGTGGATATGCCGGGCCTGGACGGGTTCGAGGTGCTCCAGATCGCCCGGCAGAAGGGGTGGCTGCGCTCGGTGCCGGTCTTTCTCATCGCGGAGGACCGGGCGGAGGAGGCCCTGGAGCGGGGCTATGAGTTGGGGGCTATGGACATCCTGACCAAGCCCTTCTGGCCCCAGGTGGTGCGCCGCCGGGTGGACAGCATGGTGGAACTGTTCCGGCATCGCTATGAGCTGGAACAAGCGGTACAGGAGCAGACCGCCCGTATCCGGGAGCAGGATGCCCGCATCCGCAAGACCAACAAATCGATCATGGAGATCCTCAGCGCCGCCATTGGCTTCCGCAATATGGACTCGGAGGTCCATGTACGCCGCATGCGGCAGATCACCCGTATGCTCCTCACCGATGTGATGGAGCACCATCCGGAGTACCATCTCACGGAAGAGCAGGTGGAGCGTATCGCCGACCTGTCCATTCTCCACGACATCGGCAAGATCGGAATTCCTGATGTGATCCTGAACAAGAGCGGCCGCCTCACCGAGGACGAGTACGAGTGCATGAAGGCCCACGCTATCTATGGCGGTGAACTGGTGGAGCGGATGGACTTTCAGACCGGAGAGGAGGGGCGGTGGTACTGCTATGAGATCTGCCGCCACCACCACGAGCGCTGGGACGGCAGCGGCTACCCCGACGGCCTGAAGGGGGAGGAGATCCCCATCTGGGTCCAGGCGGTGTCGGTGGCCGACGCCTATGAGGCGCTGGTGAGCCACCGGGTGTACAAGGAGGCCTATACCGCGGAAGAGGCGGTACAGATGATCCTGTACGGGGAGTGCGGCTCCTTCAACCCCAAGATCCTGGAATCCCTCCAGCGCGTCTCGCCCCGGCTAGTGCAGGAGGTGGCCGGGGAGGCTGAACGGGAGCACCTCGAGAAGGAACTGGACGGACAGGAGCCGGTGAAGGCCATCCCAAAGCCGCCGGAGCTGTCTAATGCCACAGAGGAGGGAAAGCTGCTCTTTGACCTGGAGCAGGAAAAGTACCGCATCATCGCCGAGCTCTCCGAGGATATGATCTTCACCTATAATGTTCTCTTCGACTCCATGGAGTTTAGCGAGAAGTTTTGTAAGGTCTTTCAGGTCCCAGCCTATGTGAATGATTACAGCAAGCGCCCGATGCCGGAGCGTACCTTCTATCCGGAGGAATATGAGGAGCTGTGCCGAAAGCGCCAGACACTGACCTGGGCAGTGCCGGAGATGGAGATGGATTTGCGACTCCCGCTGCCCGACGGTGGCCATCCCTGGTTCCATCTGGTGCTCCATATTCTCAGCGACCGGAATGATCGCACCCGGGAGCTGGGCTATGTGGGAAAGCTGACTAACATCAACCGTATCAAGAAGGAGGCTACCGAGTGGCAGAAACGGGCCAACACCGATGTGCTGACCCAGCTCTACAACCGGGCGGGAGCTCACATCCTCTTTGAGGAGCTGCGGCAAGAGAGCTGTCAGACCCCACTGGATCTGACGGTGGCCTTTATGGACATTGACCGATTCAAGACTCTCAACGACACGCTGGGGCACGAGGCGGGAGACCAGATCCTGGCCGCCTTCGGACGTAGTGTGCGCCACTTGTTCCGCCCCGATGACATTGTCTCCCGGTTCGGCGGTGACGAGTTCCTAGTGGTGATGAAGGGGATGGGGGACCGTACCTTTGCCCGGAACAAGCTCAGCCAGCTTTGCCACCAGACGGTGCAGATCTCCAGCGTGGACAAGCCTCTGGAGATCAGCAGCAGCATCGGCGTAGCCTTCTTCCCACGGGATGGCAAGGAGTTCGACGACCTGTTGCGCAAGGCGGACAAGGCCCTCTATGCTTCCAAGCATGCGGGCCGTGGGTGTCTGAGCTTTTATGGAGATTTGGAGGAGCAGGAGTAAATCAAAAGCACCGGACAAATGTCCGGTGCTTTTGCGTTCAGTCCAGATCAATGGGATCGATCTCGATAGGAGAGCGCTCCCGCAGGTCCCGCATGAGGGCGGAGAGCTTGCGCAGGGACCACAGATCGGAGAGGCCCAGGTAGAGGAATACCACGCCGATAAAGCGGATGAGCAGCCGCGTGGCGCCGAAGGGGCGGGAGACCAGCAGCACGCCCAGGACCACGCCCAGCAGGGCCAGCAGGAGGCTGGCCCACCAGCGGCGGTACTCCAGCCGGTAGAGTCGGACAGCCCGCTGGAGGGCCACCAGGCTGTCGATGACCACGTAGACGCCCAGGATGGTGGGGAGGATGGAGAGGATGGCGGTGGGGTTCAGCAGGAAGAAGAGGCCCAGAGCGGCGGCTACCACGCCAAAGAAGAGCTCCAGGCGGAAGGCCTCCATTTCCCGGCTGCGGATGAGGTAGCCGCCCAGGGCAAAGAGCCCGTAGAGCAGCAGACCGCCGCCCAGCAGGCGGCACAGCAGGATGCCGGTGAAGCCGGGGCGCAGGATGAGCACCACGCCCAGCACGATATAGAGGACCGAGGCCAGCAAAAAGTTGAGCTGGATGTTCAGAATACGGCGCATCATTTCGTCCTTTCTTCAGGCCCAGTTTTTGCACACGTCAATCCAGCCGGCGCTGTGGGCGTACTCCTCCAGCTCATCGCAGGTGAGCTGGATGGCGGAGTTGGAGCTACCCGCGGCGGGGTAGACCGTCTCGAAGCGGCGGAGGGACACGTCCAGGTAGGTGGTCACGGCGCTGCCCTCCGGGATACCGAAGGGGCACACGCCGCCCACGGCGTGGCCGGTAAAGGCCTCCACCTGCTC
>DYBS01000339.1 GCA_019418525.1 Clostridiales bacterium | reverse complement strand
ACAATACGGGAGCGGGAAAAGTGAAAACGCCTTGGAACCCAAAGGATTCCAAGGCGTTTCTGGTAGACTTTTGGTAGACAAAAAGTAAAAACACAAAAGAAAGGTGGACGGAAATGGGCCACTTTTTCGGGGATGCGGAGTGGAGGTGAGGAGGGAAACGCGTGAAGAACGAGCGGGCACGGCTGCTGCGGAGGATGGAGCGGCTGGCAGGTTGCAGAGTAAATGACGCGGTAAAGCTGGCGTTCCTGGACGGAGAACAGCTAGGAGAGATCGACGGGCTGGATCTGGGAGCGCTGAAGGAGTTCAAGCGCAGCGGAAACGGCGCGGTGGAGCTGAAGCTGGTGGATCGGGCGGCCGTGCTGGAGCGGCTGGTGGAGCTGTCCGGCGGCCGGGAGGACGGGGCGGAGGAGTTTTTCCGGGCGCTGCGGGAGAGCGCCGATGCGGTTTAGGGCCTTTTCCCGGCAGCAGAGGCGTGTGCTCACCTGGTGGTGTTCCGCCGAGGGGCAAAGCCGGGAGGCGGTTATTTGCGACGGAGCGGTACGCAGCGGAAAGACCCTGTGCATGGGGCTGGCCTTCTTCCTGTGGGCCACGGCCTGCTTCGACGGCATGGCCTTCGGGCTGTGCGGCAAAACCATCACGGCGCTGCGGCGCAACCTGCTGCGGGAGGTGCTGCCTACGCTGGGGGCGCTGGGGTTCCAGTGGAGGGAGCAGGCATCCCAAAACCGGCTGACGGTACGGCTGGGCGGGAAGGAGAACACCTTCTACCTCTTTGGCGGCAGAGACGAGGGAAGCGCGGCCCTGATTCAGGGCATCACGCTGGCGGGGGTTCTGCTGGATGAGGCGGCCCTCATGCCCCGCTCCTTCGTGGAGCAGGCCTGCGCCCGGTGCTCCGTGCCGGGGAGCCGGATGTGGTTCTCCTGCAACCCGGAGCACCCGGAGCACTGGTTTTACAAGGAGTGGATTTTAAAGGCGGAGGAGCGGCGGGCGCTCTACCTCCACTTCACCATGGAGGATAACCCGGCGCTGACGCCTCAGGTGCGGGAGCGGTACGCGCGCAGCTTCAGCGGCGCCTTCTACCGGCGGTTTGTGTTGGGGGAGTGGGTGGCCGCCCAGGGGCGGGTATACGATTTCTTCGACGAGAGCTGGGCGAGGCCCGTCCCGGTGGGCGGCATGGAGCGGTGGTGCATCTCCTGCGATTACGGTACGGTCAACCCCACGTCCCTGGGGCTGTGGGGGCTGCGGGACGGAGTGTGGTACCGGGTGGCGGAGTCCTACTATGACGCCCGGGCCGAGGGGCGGCAGAGAACCGACGGAGAGCACGCCGACGCCCTGGAGCGGCTGGCGGGGGGACGGCCCATCTGGAAGGTGGTGGCCGACCCGTCGGCGGCCAGCTTTATCGAGACCCTGCGCCGGCGGGGATGGCGGGTGGAAAAGGCCGACAACGACGTGCTGGCCGGTATCCGAACCACCGCCGAACTGCTGCGGCGGGGGAGGCTGGTGATCTGCCAGGGCTGCGCCGACGCCCTCCGGGAGTTTACCCTCTACTGCTGGGATGAGAAGGCCGGGGGCGACCGGGTAAAAAAAGTCCACGACCACGCCATGGACGACATCCGCTATTTTGCCGCCAGTGTTGCGGCGGGAGAGCGGGGGTACGTTGGAGGCCTGTGTGTGGAGCGGGGGCGGTTTTAGCGCGGAGTGCGCCAGGGCGAAGGACGGGAGGAGAGCATGGGTATATTTGC
>DYBS01000338.1 GCA_019418525.1 Clostridiales bacterium | reverse complement strand
CCCCGGCACATCGCCGGTTTCTACCCCCACGCCGGGGGTGCTGGGCCCCGTCAGCCCCCAGACCGTGGAAAGTTCGGAAGCCCTGGCCCAGGCGGTGGGCTTCCCGGTGGAGGAGCCGGAGACACTGCCCTTTGACGTCAGTGAGACGGTCTACACCGCCTACCCCGGCCCCATGGCCGAGATCCGGTATGTGGGTCAGGGGCAGTCCCTCACCCTCCGCAAGGCGGCGGGGAGCGGCGATCTGTCGGGAGACTATACGGCGTATGAATCCGTATGGGAGGTGGATGTGAACGGTGTCACAGTCACACTGAAGGGGGACGGCGGCCTGTGCACCCTGGCACTGTGGGAGGAAAATGGGTACTCCTGGTCCCTCCGCTGTGATACCCCGGTGGAGGAGAGCGTACTCACCGGCCTGGCCGCCCAGCTCTGCGTCTGAGCGATCTTGGTACTCCCGGTGTCAGCTCCAGGTTCCTTTTCCCGGAAAAGT
The DNA here is from genome assembly GCA_019418525.1 of Clostridiales bacterium. Lineage (GTDB taxonomy): Bacteria > Bacillota > Clostridia > Oscillospirales > Oscillospiraceae > Pseudoflavonifractor_A. The sequence goes on along the minus strand of DYBS01000338.1, from coordinate 1,271 downwards.
CCCGCACTACCGTCTATTTGCTCATTCAATTCTCTTTGATTACTTTATTCCCTTTCTCTATTTTTGCCATTTCTAATTATCTATAATAAAGATTTGATTTTTCAATGATGGCATGGTATGATAAAGATGCCTTCCAGAGATGGCCGCTCGGAGGCGGCCCTCTGCCCCATGGATAAAAAGTCCGATCCTCGTTTGATCTGTCTTTTTATCACGGAGGAAGCCGGTCTTTCTCCCCCGAAACCCTGCTTCCTCCGCTGTTTCCTTCTCCCCCAGCCGGCAGGCCGTGACTCCCCCGTCACGGCCTGTCTTCTTGTCCGGACGGGGTGGGAATCCGGGCTTGACAAATCCGCGACCGGTGGGTATAATTGTTCCAATCAAACGGCGATGAAGGGAAAAAACGCGTTTGTCCCGCTCAGAGAACCGGTGGTCGGTGCGAACCGGCGCGGCGGCGGCGCGGATACTGGTCCCGGAGTGGCCCGTCTCAGGAGCGTCTTTCACTCCAGGGCGGGACGGTTGGCCCCGTTAACGGCCGTGGCCTTGTTGGAGGCCGTGAGCGCCCGGCGGCAACGGCGGGCGGAACCAGGGTGGTACCGCGTAAGATTGTTACGCCCCTGACCGAACTCGGTCAGGGGCTTTTTCACGTCCCTGGCCTATCTGACAGGAGGAGTTTTGTTATGAACGCATCGTTTCAGAAGTACATTCCCTTTCAGCCCATTCCCCTGAGCGACCGCACCTGGCCGGACAAGCAGATCACCAAGGCCCCCGTGTGGTGCTCGGTGGACCTGCGGGACGGCAACCAGGCCCTGGTGGACCCCATGAATCTGCAGGAGAAGCTGGAGTACTTCCACACCCTGCTGGACATCGGCGTGAAGGAGATCGAGATCGGCTTCCCCTCCGCCAGTGAGACCGAGTACGAGATCTGCCGGGAGCTCATCGAGGGCGGCCACATCCCCGACGACGTGACCATCCAGGTGCTGGTCCAGGCCCGGCCCCACCTGATCAAAAAGACCTTCGAGGCCATCCGGGGCGCCAAGAACGTCATTCTGCACTTCTATAACTCCACCTCCACCCTCCAGCGGAAGGTGGTGTTCCACATGGACATGGCGGGCATCACCCAGATCGCCACCGACGCCGCCGACCTTATCTATGAGATGAGCCAGCCCATGCTGGCCGAGGGCATGAACCTGCGCTATGAGTACTCCCCCGAGTCCTTCATGGGCACCGAGATGGACTACGCCGTGGAGATCTGCCAGGCCGTGCTGGAGCACCTC
>DYBS01000337.1 GCA_019418525.1 Clostridiales bacterium | reverse complement strand
GTCCAGGGCGGTGGTGGGCTCGTCGGCGATGATGAACTTGGGCTTGCAGCACACTGCCATGGCGATGATGACGCGCTGGCACATGCCGCCGGAGAGCTCGTAGGGATAGGCATCCATGCGCTTTTCCGGCTCAGGGATGCCCACGCGGGTGAGGGCGTGGATGGCCATCTCCCGGGCTTCCTTCTTGCTCACCTTCTGGTGGGCACAGATCATTTCCACCATCTGCTTGCCGATCTTAAAGACCGGGTCCAGGGAGGTCATAGGGTCCTGGAAGATGGTGGCGATCTCCTTGCCGCGGAACTCCAGCAGCTCCTTGTGGCTCATGGTCAGGATGTCACGGCCCTCAAACAGGATCTCACCGTCCACGATGCGCCCGGTCTGGGGGGGCAGCAGGCGGATGATGGAGTTGGAGGTGACGCTCTTTCCAGAGCCCGACTCTCCCACGATGCCCAGCACCTCGCCCCGATTGAGGTCAAAGCTGACGCCGTCCACCGCTTTGGCCACACCGCTGGCGGTATAAAAATAGGTTTTCAGTCCGCTGACTCGCAGCAACGTTTCACTCATAGCAACCTCCTTATCCCTCGTACCGGGCCTTCATGTCCGCGAAGGCTTCGCGGATCCGGTCCAGCAGCGACGGATCGGTGAGAATATCCACCGCCGTCATGGCCATGGCGCAGGAGCCGACGGAGATGGTCTTGTGGCCCGCGGGGCCGCCCACGGCCTCCTGGAACTCCAGGGTGTGCCCGCGGGTCTCGGGGACCACCAGCACATAGGACTGCAGGGCGGGCAGCTCGTGGGTCACATTGCCCATATCGGTGCAGCCGATGCCCAGCGCCCGCTCCCGGGGCTTGACCGTCTCGCCCAGAGCGGTGAAGTTCTTCTCCAGCAGCTCTTCCAGTACGGGGTTGTTGCGGATGTCCTCGTAGGGGAGGCCCACCTGCTCGTAGGAGAAGCGGGTGTTGGTGATCTCGGCCAGGTGCTGGCAGATCTTCAAAAAGCGGTCCAGCAGGGCCAGCTTGTCCTTCATGGAGAAGGAACGGATGGTGAACTCCGCCGAGCAGTGGTCGGGGATGTAGATGGGGTCCTGTCCGCCATCCCGGATGACGCCCAGGATCTTACCCCGGTCGGCGATCTCCAGACGCAGGGCGTTGACGGTGTTGAAGAGCTCCAGCACCGGAGTCAAGGCGCTGATGCCCTCCTCCGGCCAGGTGGCCGCGTGGGATTTCTTGCCATAGAAGTGGACCAGTACATCGGTCTTGGAGTAGGAGATGTCCTGCACCACCGTGTCGTTGGCGGAGTGGAGGAGCATGCCCACGTCCAGTCCGGCAAAGGCGCCGTTCTGCAGCATGATGATCTTGCCGCCGCCGCCCTCTTCTGCCGGGCAGCCGAACACCGTCACGGTGCCGCCCAGCTCGTCGATGACGCTGCGCAGGGCCTCTCCGGCGCCCACGGCCATGGCGCACATCAAGTTGTGGCCGCAGGAATGGCCCATGCCGGGCACGGCGTCAAACTCGCCGAAGATGCCGATGTTGGGGCCGGGCTTGCCGCTCTGGTAGACGCCCTTGACGCTGGTCTCGATACCGCCCACGCCGGTCTCCACCTGGAAGCCGAAGCGGCGCAGCTGCTCGCTCATGGCGGCGCAGGCGTGGTGTTCCTCAAAGTTGTACTCCGGGTGAGCCCAGATGGTGTCGGAGAGGGCGATCAGCTCGGGAAGGATCTCTTCCACCCGCTGGCGCACTTTTTCTTTGTAATCGTTCATCCTGTG
>DYBS01000336.1 GCA_019418525.1 Clostridiales bacterium | reverse complement strand
GTGGGGAAGTGGACCCCCACATAGAGCCGGGAGAGCCCCATCAGCACCGCCAGCACCACGGCGGTTACCCGCCCCCAGCGCCAGGGCAGGGTGCGGGCCCACACGATCCCGGCGGCAAAGGCGGCGGTGGTGTGGCCGGAGGGGAAGGAGTTGGGGTCGTGCTCGGCCACCAGGGGGATCAGCCCCTCCACCACCAGCCAGGGCCGGATACGCTGGAAGAGGTGCTTGAGGCACACATTGGTACACAGCAGACCCAGCAGCAGGGCCAGGAGTGCACAGGCCCCTGCCCGGCGGGTTTTCGGATAGCAGAGCATCAGCACCGACAGGACGATCCACAGCACTCCCGCGTTGCCCAGTTGCGTGTAGAACTGAAAGAAGGCGGTGAGCAGAGGCGTGCGCACCACCTCCTGGAGCCAGAGCAGCGCCCTGGCATCCAAAGAAACAAGCCATTCCATAGGGAATCCTCCTAGAGATAGAAAAACAGGACGGGTAGGGACCCGTCCTGTTTTTTTGTGTGTGGAAAATCAAGCGGCCTCGTCCCACTGGCAGTCGGTGATGACGCCGTTGGCGAACTCGAAGTGCACGGTCTTGAGAGTGTGGGTCTTGCCGATGCGCACTTCCTGGGTGCCCAGCTCGTTGGTGTCGGCGTTGGGCACGGTGGCCTCCACGGTGAAGGTGAGGTCCAGCAGGTTATCGTCCATGGGGAGCACCAGAGCGCCCAGAGAGGAGTTGATGCTCACGGTGGAGGAGTCATGGGGGACGGCCTTCACATCCACCACATAGCCGCTGAGAAGATTGCCGGAGGCCATGAGCTGGTCGCCGCCCTCCTGCTGCACGTAGGGCAGGAGATTGTCATAGATCTCGGGGTAGACATTGTTGACCTGGACGGTGAAGGTGATCTTGGCCTTTCCGCCCTCGGCGCCGGGGAGGGCGCCGCTCTTACCCAGGACCTTTACACCCACCAGGGCGACCACGGCGATCACCAAGATGACCACCAGCAGGTCCACGATATTGATTTTACCAAACAGTCTGCCTTTTTCGTCTAACATCTTTTGCAGCCTCCGAGGTTGTAAATTGATCGAAGCATGGTGTACAATAGACACGGTATACCGGGCAAGCGCCCGTGCATGGTCTTTGCACATTGTATCATACTTCTATTGGCGGAACAAGTCTTTTTTTCACCGGAGGAATCCACCCCATGAAAGTGATCCACCTTATCAGCGGCGGCGACAGCGGCGGCGCCAAGACCCATGTCCACAGTCTGCTCCAGAACCTGGCCCGTACCATTGACGTGACCATGGTCTGTTTTATGGAGGGGCCCTTTGCCCAGGAGGCCCGGGAGCTGGGCATCCCCACGGTCATCTTTCCCGGGAAAAACCTGCTGCACACCTATCGGGAGCTGCGGCGCTTCATCGTGGACGGCAAGTACGAGATCATCCACTGCCACGGCGCACGGGGCAATATGATGGGGGCGCTGCTGCGCCGGTCCACAGGGCTCCCCGTGGTGTCCACCGTCCACTCCGACTACCGTCTGGACTACCTGGGCCGCCCTCTGGCCCGGCTCTTCTATGGTACCACCAACACCGTGGCCCTGCGCCTTCTGGACTACCGTATCGGCGTGTCCGACGCCATGGTGGACCTGCTCATCTCCCGGGGCTTCGACCCGGACCGGCTCTTTGCCATCTACAACGGCCTAGACTTCTCTCCCCGCCCGGCGGCCATGACCCGGGCGGCGATGCCCGCAATGACACAGTCCTCCCCCCCGGTGAGGCCCAGAG
>DYBS01000335.1 GCA_019418525.1 Clostridiales bacterium | reverse complement strand
GCGCCAAGGGCAAGCGGGGCTACTTCCTCCAGAACCGCCTCAAGGCCCTGGGTTACACCAACACCCGGGTGCTGGAGGGTGGCCTGACCTTCAACGAGGTCCGTCTGGCCGGCGTCAAGGTCACCGTCACCCCCGAACAGGTGAAGGCGGTGAAGGCCCTGGGCTTCCTGTGGGACAAGCGCACCCCCGACTGCTTCAACGCCCGGGTCATCACCCGCAACGGCAAGATCACCGCCGAGGAGCAGCGGGCCGTGGCCGAGGCCGCCGAGCGCTTCGGCTCCGGAGAGGTCACCATGACCTCCCGCCTCACTCTGGAGATCCAAGGCGTGCCCTACGCCAATGTGGAGCCCCTGCGCGCCTTCCTGGCCGAGCACGGCCTGATGACCGGCGGCACTGGCTCCAAGGTCCGCCCGGTGGTCTCCTGCAAGGGTACCACCTGCCAGTACGGCCTCATTGACACCTTCGACCTGTCCCAGGAGATCCACGAGCGCTTCTTCCTGGGCTACAACGATGTCAAGCTGCCCCACAAGTTCAAGATCGCCGTGGGCGGCTGCCCCAACAACTGCGTCAAGCCCGACCTGAACGACCTGGGCATCGTGGGCCAGCGGGTGCCCGAGGTGGCCCTGGACCTGTGCAAGGGCTGCAAGGTCTGCCAGGTGGAGCAGGCCTGCCCCATCCAGGTGGCTCGGGTGGAGAACGGCAAGGTGGTCATCCCCGCCAACGAGTGCAACCACTGCGGCCGCTGCGTAGGCAAGTGCCCCTTCCACGTCATCGACCGCTTCACCAACGGCTACAAGGTGTACATTGGCGGCCGCTGGGGCAAGAAGGTGGCCCACGGCCAGCCGCTGGAGAAGGTCTTTACCAGCCGGGAGGAGGTCCTGGACGTGGTGGAGAAGGCCATTCTCCTCTTCCGCGAGCAGGGCATCACCGGCGAGCGCTTCGCCGACACCATCGCCCGTCTGGGCTTTGACTCGGTGCAGGCTCAGCTCCTCAGCGACGCTCTGCTGGAGCGCAAGCAGGAGAACCTGGCTGCTCAGAAGCATCTGGTGGGCGGCGCGACCTGCTGATTTTCCACCATCGGTGCATAAAAAGGTGCCCTGCGGTCCCACTGGGGACCGCAGGGCACTTTGCTTTATGGGTAGGCACAGCGGTAGCTCACCCCGTTCTCCGGGGTGATGTGCCGCGCCTCCAGGAGCTCCTCCACCGTCACGAAGTAGAACCCCCGCGCGTGGAGGGCGTCCACCGCCTGGAGGGCCGCCTCCACGGAGGAGGGAAAGAGGTCGTGGAGGAGGAGGATGTCCCCATCCCGGGCGTTTTGCACCAGGTGGTCGGCCACGGCGGCGGCGTCCTCGGTGGCCCAGTCCTCCGGGTCCACCGACCAGAGGATGATGGGCCCCCCGGCATTGGCACGCACCGCCGGGTCTACGGCCCCGTAGGGCGGGCGGAGGGCGAAGTCGCTGCGGCCCAGAATGGAGGTCAGGAGCCGCCGGGTGCGCCCCACCTGGGCGTCAAAGTCGGCGGCGCTCAGGCCGGTGAGGGCGGAGACGTGGTCGTAGGTGTGGATGCCGATCTGGTGGCCCTCGGCTTCCATACGCTCCACCAGGTCCCGGTTGTTTTCCACCCGCTGGCCCACCAGGAAGAAGGTGGCCCGCACCCCCCGCTGGGCCAGGCCGTCCAGCAGGGCGGTGGTGGTAGAGCGCCGGGGTCCGTCATCAAAGGTGAGGGCCAGCAGGCCGCCGGTGGACGGCGCGGTGGACGTTGTCTCTTCCTCCACCTCCGGCGCGGTGC
>DYBS01000334.1 GCA_019418525.1 Clostridiales bacterium | reverse complement strand
CCTCTCCGCCTGTGATCTCACCCCGCCGCCCCCCGGCCGACCTCCCGCCCTGATCCTGGGCTATACCCGTATCGCCGCCGTGGACATGGCCCCGGCCCTCCGGCGGCTGAAAGCCGCCTGGGCATTCTGAGCAGGGCGGCTCTGAAAAGGCTCCCCCCGGGAATGTTATACGTTTCAACCACTCCCGCATGTGAAATCCGGCACACGTTTCACTTGAACAGGCTCAGTTGCACCCCTAGGGGACGCGGCACCGGGGCGTGGGCCGTATCCTGACGGAGTGGCAGCCCCGCCAGGAAGCGGGAGGGTTCTCCGCCGCTGAGGAGCACCAGCTCCTCTCTGGCGCGGGTCATACCCACATAGAGCAGCCGCCGCTCCTCAGCCTCATCGGTGTCCAGGCCCTTCCGCTCCAGCGGAATGCGGCCCTCCCCAACGCCGCACAGGAACACCACCGGCCACTCCAGTCCCTTGGCCCCGTGGAGGGTGGAGAGGGTCACCGCTCCGGCGGCATAGCTCAGCCCGGCCCGGCGCAGCAGATCCCCCTCCTGCCCGATGGTCAGATTGCGGAGAAAGGCGGTCACATCCCCGAAAAACACCGCCATATTGCGCAGCCGCTCCACCCCGCCAGAGGGGGTGTGGTGGGCCGTCCACTCCTCCAGGAGGGCAGCGGGGGACTTTCCCTCCTCCTGCTGCCTCTCAAGCCAGGCCAGCGCGTCCTGCACCTCCCCGTCTAACAGGAAATCCTCCCGACCGGTGACCACGCAGGGAATGCCGTCGTGGGCCAGACACTCCTCCAGCAGGGCCGCCTGCCGCCGGGTACGGTAGAGCACCGCGATGTCCCCGAAGCTCCGCACGCCCCGAGCGGCCCCCAGCACCTGGGCCTCCAGCATGCCGACGCCGCCCACCATCCGGGCGATCTCCTTGGCCACGAAGATGGCCTCCGCCCGGTCCCCCTCGGCGGTGAGCAGGCGTACCTCCGCCCCGTGGGGGCTGTGGGTCTCCATGCGCCGGGGCGCGCCGTCGATGGCCTCCGCCACCGGCAGGGCCGCGGCGAGAATCTCCGGGGTGGAGCGGTAATTCTCCGTCAGCCTCACCGTCCGCTCCGCCCCCAGGGCGGAGAAGCAGCCGGCGTCCGCCCCGCGGAAGCCGTAGATGGACTGGTCGGGATCGCCGATGGCGAAAAAGGTGCCGCCCTCCCGCCGCCAGGCCCGGAGAAGCCGGAGCTGGAGGCGGTCGATGTCCTGGAACTCGTCTACCAGCAGGTGGGTAAAGCACCGGTCCGACCGGCCGCCCTCCCACTGGCGCAGGGTCTCCAGCAGGAGGTCGTCAAAGTCCAGCTTTCCCTCCAGCTTCTCCTGATAGAGGGCAAAGGCCGGGTCGTCCCCGCCGTCCGCTCCGGTCTTGTGCCGGGAGACCGCCCGGAGGAAGGCCCCGTGGCTCCCCTTCCGGCCCAGCTCCGCCAGAGCGGCGGCCGCCGCCGCCCGCTGCTCATAGGGGCCGGCCAGGGGCACGTCCCCCAGCAGCTCCAGGCAGATGGCGTGGAAGGTGCCGATGGTCATGGCGCGGGCCGCCCGCTTGCCCAGACGCCCCTCCAGCCGCGCCCGCAGCTCCCCTGCCGCCCGGTTGGTGAAGGTCACGGCGGTGAGCTCCGAGGGCTTGGCCCCCCGCTCCTCCACCAGCCAGACCACCCGCTCCACCAGGGTGTGGGTCTTGCCCGTACCGGGTCCGGCGAGCACCGCCACCGTGGCCTCCTCCGCCGAGGCGGCGGTGGTCAGCAGGCACAGCGCCGCCAGCAGGGCAAAA
>DYBS01000333.1 GCA_019418525.1 Clostridiales bacterium | reverse complement strand
GGCCCAGCTGATCTACGACCTGAAAAACGCCAACCGCCGGGCCCGGATCAGCGTGAAGCTGGTCAGTGAGGCGGGCGTGGGCACCATCGCCGCGGGCGTGGCCAAGGCCGGCGCCCAGGTGGTGCTCATCTCGGGCTACGACGGCGGCACCGGCGCCGCCCCCCGCACCTCCATCCACAATGCGGGCCTGCCGTGGGAGCTGGGCTTGGCGGAGACCCACCAGACCCTCATTCAGAACGGCCTGCGCTCCCGGGTAGTGCTGGAGACCGACGGCAAGCTCATGTCCGGCCGGGACGTGGCCATCGCCTGCATGCTGGGCGCCGAGGAGTTCGGCTTTGCCACCGCCCCCCTGGTCACCCTGGGGTGCGTGATGATGCGGGTGTGCAACCTGGACACCTGCCCTGTGGGCGTGGCCACCCAGAACCCGGAGCTGCGCAAGCGCTTTGCAGGCAAGCCGGAGTATGTGGTCAATTTCATGCGCTTCATCGCCCAGGAGCTGCGGGAGCACATGGCCAAGCTGGGCGTGCGCACCGTGGAGGAGCTGGTGGGCCGCACCGACCTGCTCCAGGTCCGCAAGCCCGCCGTCAACGCCCGGGCCGCCTCGGTGGACCTGTCCGCCATCCTGGAGAATCCCTATCTGGGCACCGATGCCAAGACCCACTTCGACCCCGCGGACGTGTATAACTTCCACCTGGAGGACACCGTGGACATGGCCCTGGAGCAGGAGCTGGGCGACGCCCTCCAGACCGGCGAGCCCCGCCGCCTGGAGCGCTCCGTCTCCTCCACCGACCGGGCCGTGGGCACCATCCTGGGCTCCGATATCACCCGCCTCCACGGCAGCACCCTTCCCGAGGGCACCTTCACCGTCCACTGCACCGGCGGCGGCGGCCAGTCCTTCGGCGCGTTTCTCCCTCAGGGCCTCACCCTGGAGCTGGAGGGCGACGCCAATGACTACCTGGGCAAGGGCCTGTCCGGCGGCACCATCGTGGTCTACTCCCCCAAGGAGAGCCCCTTTGACCCGGCCGAGAACATCCTGGTGGGCAACGTGGCCCTGTACGGCGCCACCAGCGGCAAGGCCTTCCTCAGCGGCGTGGCCGGCGAGCGCTTCTGCGTGCGCAACTCCGGCGCCACCGCCGTGGTGGAGGGCGTGGGCGACCACGGCTGCGAGTATATGACCGGCGGCCGGGTGGTGGTCCTGGGCCCCACCGGCAAGAACTTCGCCGCCGGTATGTCGGGCGGTGTAGCCTTCGTCCTGGACGAGCACCGGGATCTGTACCTGCGCCTGAACAAGTCCCTGGTGTCCATGGACCCGGTCACCGAGCCCCACGACATCGCCGAGCTGCGAAGCCTCATCGAGGCCCACGCAAAAGCCACCGGTTCGGCCAAGGCGTCCGCTATTCTGGAGCAGTTTGATCACTATCTGCCCCTCTTCAAGAAGATCCTGCCCCACGACTACGACCGGATGCTCCGCACCATCGCACAGTATGAAGAAAAAGGCATGACCCGGGAACAGGCCCAGGTGGAGGCCTTCTATGTCAACACCAGAAAGGCGGGGGAATAATGGGAAAACCAACTGGATTTTTGGAATATCCGCGCCAGGGGAACCCTTCGGAGACCCCTCTGGAGCGCATCCGCCACTTCAATGAGTTTCACCCCCGGCTCAGCCGGGACGAGCGGCGGCGGCAGGGCGCCCGGTGCATGGAGTGCGGCGTGCCCTTCTGCCAGTCCGGCGCGGTACTCAATGGCATGGTCTCCGGCTGCCCCCTCCACAACCTGATCCCCGAGTGGAACGACCTCATTTACACCGGCAACTTCGGCCACGCCCTGGAC
>DYBS01000332.1 GCA_019418525.1 Clostridiales bacterium | reverse complement strand
GTGGGACAGGTACAGGGCGTGGCGCTGGAGATTTTCTCCCCGCCAGTCGAAGAGATAGCAGGGCTCTTCCGTCTGGCTGTCCCAGCACTCCACGATGGCGTCAGCCCCGCCGCAGACGGTGAAGATCCGCTCCGGCCGGGCGGCGGTGACCAGTACGTCGTCGGCTGTCTCAAAGACGGTACTGCCCGCCTCATTGTCCGCATCGGCCAGCAGCGGGGTCCCCGCCCGCACCTGGGCGCCCTCCGCCACATCGCCGGCCAGCCGGAAGCACACATAGCCCTCGGCGGGGAGGGCGGGCAGCAGCCCCACGTCCACCCCGTGGAAAAAGGCCGCCAGGTTCTTCTCCGGCACCCGGTTGAAGCGCTTGAGGGTCTGGGAGAAGAGCTCGGCATAGATCATGGCCAGAGCCGTCCCCAGGTCCGGGTCGGAGGGGTCAAAGCGCCACTCCGGCGTGTAGGACCGGGCAAGTCCGGCGATGGCGCGGAGGATGTCCTCCCCGCCGCGGCGGTCGATCTCCGGGATCGCCATGTTCGTTCCCTCCCGTCTTTAGCCCTCAAGGCCTTCGTTGATGTAATAGGGGTATACCAGGTTATAGGGGTTATTGGTGGCACGCACCACATAGGACACGTGGAGCAGAATACGGGCGCTGTCCTGGGGGTCTGGCTCAGCCCGGGTCTCGATGTCGGTAATGCGGGGCTCCCAGCGGATCAGGGCCTGCCGGGCCTCCTGGGCCATCTGGGTGCAGGCGGTGTAGGTCACCACCCCGAAGAGGTATTTTTGCAGGTCGCACCCGAAGTCCGGGTGCATCATCCGCTCGCCCTTCCCGGTGAGGAGGATGAGGCGCACCGACTCCTGGATACTTTCCTCTGACGAGGTGCTCCGCACCCGGCCGGTCACCGGGTCCACCTCCACCGGGAACTTCCAGCCCACGCCCAGAAAGCCCCGGGCGGTATCTCGGTATTCCATCGCTCTCCTCCCCTTTCCGTCAGTTGATCTTGGTCATGGACCCCTTCAGGGTCAGGATGCCGCTGGCCTTGGCCTCCAGGTTGCCCGAGGAGGAGACCGTCATCATGCTCCCCTCCATCTTCACGCTCTGCCCCTTCAGATTCAGGGTCTGATCGGCCTGGATGTTGATGGTGCCCATCTTGAGGGTGGCCTTCTTCCCCTGCCCGTCCAGCTCCAGCGAGCCGCTGCCCGCATCCAGCGTGATCTTCTTGGCCGCCGTCACGGTGACCGCACCGTTCTTGCCGTCCACCGTCATCAGGTTCTTGCCGTCCCCATCCTGGATGGTCACCTTCTTGGACTCGTCCTCCATTACCAGGGTGAGGGCCCCGGGGGTGTGGAGGGTCAGGGTCTCCTTGCCGCTCTCCTCGGTAAAGACCAGCTCGTGGCCCCCCTTGGTGCGCAGGCGCTTGACGTCGTTTTTCTCCTTGGCCGTCTCCTCCGGGATGGTGTCCACCTGGTTCCAGAGGCTGCCGATGACGATGGGGTGGTCCCGGTCCCCCAGGTTGAAGGCCAGCACCACCTCGTCCCCCACCTCGGGGAGGAAGTAGCTGCCAAAGCCCTTCCCGGCGTAGGGCTGGGCCACCCGCACCCAGTCGGTGCGGTTCTTCCCCTCCTCGCCCAGAAAGACCTCCACCTGCACCATGCCCGGGTGCTTGTCGTCCCAGTTGGACACCACCTTCCCGGTGGTAACGCTGTACATGATGGGCTTCCGTCCCTGGCTGCTGCCGGTGGTCTCAAACAGTTCGTCGTACAGGCTCATCCGTCCCAGCCTCCGATCTCCAGCGTGGTGGTGAATCCGTCCGGCCCCAGATCGTGGCGGACCTCCTGGATGTAGT
>DYBS01000331.1 GCA_019418525.1 Clostridiales bacterium | reverse complement strand
GGCGGATGGCAGCGGCGGCGGCCAGATTGGTGGGGCCGGTGGGGAGAAAATCCAAATTGGAGCGCACGCGGATGCCCTCCTCCTCCCCCCGGCGGATGGTCACGGCATCGCACAGGGCCACGCTCTGCATGACCATGCACATCTCGTGGTAGCCGTCCGGCCGCTTGTCCAGCACGTCCAGGGTCAGGTTCAGCTTGGCCCGAGCCGCTTCGCGGATGAGTTCCATGGGCTCCACCTCCTAGCGGATCCGGCGCGCCTCCAGATAGAAGCGCTTGTCGTTGGCGTCGCCCATGGAGAAGGTCTTGCGGGGCAGCGCCCCGTCCTGCACCACCGTGGGGAAGAGCTCCTCCTTCCGCAGCACCGGCAGCAGGAAAGCCAGATTGCCCTTCTGGCGGCCCAGCGCGGCGGCCACGTCGTCGCCGTGGATGTAGTCGATGCGGCCTCCCCGGCTTTGGAGATACTGGTCCAGGAAGGTCTGAAGGGTGCCCACCTCCAGGTGGGCGGTGGGGTTGGGAATGGTGACACAGCCCTCGCCCCCGGCGTGCACGTAGCGCAGGCAGTGGCCCTCTCCCTGGCCGTAGTAGGCCCCGGGATAGGCGGCCACCAGCGCGCCCAGCAGCGCCGCCGGGTCCACGTCAAAGAGCACTCGGTGGACCGGCTCAAAGATGAGGCTCTTGTCATGGAGGTTGGTCAGCTCCACCAGCGCGTACCGGGCGGGCAGGGAGGCCCACTGGCCCGGCGGGGTGAGGCGCTTTTGCCGCTCGTAGCACTCCTTGGCGGTGGCCAGGGAGTGATTGCCGTCACCCACGGCCAGGGTCATGGTACCGGCTCCGGCGCCGTAGCGCTGGCGGAATACCTCCGGCGCGGTGATCTGCCGCAGAAGGCCCGCCACCGTGGCCAGCTCGTCGCTGCCCAGCATCCAGCCGGTGATGTGGCCGCCGTTCTCCATGAGCTCAAAGTCGTAGACCTGCTCCATCTCCCCCCGGCAGCCCGCCAGGTACTCCATCAGGGCGTCCTCCGGGTCGTCCATCAGCAGCATCACATGGGGCAGCTCCAGGGGGGCGTTCTTCCGCACCGCCACCCGGGGCGGGATGCGGGAGAGCACCGTGCCCTCGGTGGCGCGCACCTGGGCCTGGCTGTCCGCCTCGTAGTCGTACAGCTCCAGGTCCACCTTGCCGATGAGGCCACGGCGCACCCGGCCGCTGCTCAGGCGGCGCTCTACGTAGATCATGGTGTCGTGGAGGGTGCGGAAGCGCTCCTCCAGCAGATAGCGGGCCATGGTGTTGTTCACGTCCACGATGTCGGTGTCCACGTTGGGCCCGTCCAGGCAGCTCTCCGGCAGGATAAGCCGCAGGGTGGAAGGCGCGCTCCCCACCGTCTCCTCCACCCGCTGCCAGTACTCCGGCTGTGAGGTGTACTGGTCACAGGCCACTACGGACCATTTGGTCAGATCACAGTTCTGGGGCAGCAGGATATCGGCGGGCGAAAACGCCAGGCCGCTGAAATCAGCATACATCGGGTCACACCTCCTGAATTTGGCTGGATGCGCGGGGCGGGCTTACTCCTGAGTGCGGGCCTGCCGCTTGCGCAAATTGGTAAGGAAATTGTCCATCCGGGTCAGCGCCTCGGCAATGTCCTTCATGCCGGTGGCGTAGCAGCAGCGCACGAAGCCCTCGCCGCCGGGGCCGAAGGCCGAGCCGGAGATGACGGCCACCTTCTCCTCCAGCAGGAACTGCTCGCAGAAGTCGTCGGAGCTCAGGCCGCTGGAGCGGATGTCCGGGAATACGTAAAAAGCGCCCTTGGGCTTAAAGCAGGGCAGGCCGATGCGGCGCAGCCCCTCCACCAGGTAGCGG
>DYBS01000330.1:936-1860 GCA_019418525.1 Clostridiales bacterium | reverse complement strand
GCTGCCGGGCCCGCTGGGAGGTCCGCCGCCCCAGAGGACAGTCCGCCCGGCAGAGGGTCACGCCCTCCACCGTTTCCCAGGTCACCGCTACCCGCCATCCCCGGCGCTCCGTCTCAGTCAGCCAGCCCACCATGTCCATCACCTCTCCCCCAGGCTATGCGCCCAGGGTGGGGTTCATGCCCCCTGCTCCAGCAGCTCCAGGGCTGCCTGGAGCTGGGGGTCGTCAGCGTAGTCCAGGGCGTCCGCCGCCAGGAGGGCGGCCTGCTCATCGGTGAGCTCCACCTCCCGGTCCAGGGTGAGGCCGGTGCCGATGAGGCTCACCCCCTCGCCGGTGAAGTACTCGGCGGTGGAGATGCCCACCGCGCCGCCGTTGGGCAGGGGGAAGGTCTGCTGGGAGTAGCCCTTGCCGGTGGTGGGCACGCCCACCACCACCGCCACGCCCCGCTCCCGGAGCTCCCCGGCGAAGATCTCGGCGGCCGAGTAGGTATCCGCGTTCACCAGCACCGCCATGGGCAGGTCCACACAGTCCTCGTCGGACTCCACCACATCCTCTTTGCCGGTGTAGCTGCGGGTGCGGAGGATGGGCCCCTCGTCCACCAGGAAGTCCAGCATCTCGGTGAGCTCGTCCAGGTAGCCGCCGCCGTTGTTGCGCATGTCGAACACCAGGGCGGTGGCGCCCTGCTCCTGGAGGTCGGTGACGGCCTCCTCCACCCGCTCGGCGCTGCGGGAGAAGAAGTTACTCAGCTTCACATAGCCCACGCCATTGTCCAGCAGCTCATAGCGCACCGGGTCGGTCTCGATGCTCCGCCGCTCCACGGTGACCTCCCGCTCGGCTCCGGCGGTATCCCGGACGGTGAGGGTCACGGTGGTCCCCTCCTCCCCCTGGATAAGGTTGGTGGCGTCGTAGCGGGCCTCCCCCGCCAC
>DYBS01000330.1:0-926 GCA_019418525.1 Clostridiales bacterium | reverse complement strand
CGCTTTGGCCGTCCACCGCCGTGATGAGCTCCCCCGCCTTCAGCCCGGCCTCTTCCGCCGGGCCGCTCTCGGTGACCGCCAGGATGGTGAGGCCGTCCTCCGACTCATAGTTCACCGTGACACCGATGCCCACGTAGGAGTTGGCCCGGCGCTCCTGTTCCGACTGGTACTGCTCCGGGGACAGGTAGTAGGACCAGCGGTCGCCGGTGGCCTCGATCATGCCGCTCATGGCGCCGTTTATTACGTCCTCCTCCTCGTAGTCGCCCACGAAGCAGGTGTTCACCAGGCTCAGCCCCTCCAGCAGGGTGAGCCCTCCCTTCCCCAGCACCAGCCAGAAGGCCGCCGCCAGGATGCCCAGTACCACCACCAGCGTGAGGACCGCTGTCAGGATCAGCTGAAAGAGGGAAAAGCGCTTTTGGCCAAAGAGAGTTTGTTTCATAGCCGAAATTCCTTTCGCATAAGAGAGACGCGGAGCGGGCCGGGGCGTCAGCCCGGTCCGCTCCGCGGGATGTAAAAAGCTTACCAATTGTAGGCCCGTACGAAGGGCAGGTTGTAGAACTGCTCCGGGTCGGTCCGCTGGTAGTTCACCCGCACCTCAAAGTGGAGGTGGTTGCCGGTGGAGGAACCGGTGGTGCCCACGTAGCCAATGACCTGGCCCTGGCTCACCATCTGGCCCTCGCTCACCGCCCGGGAGCTCATGTGAGCGTAGAGGGTGGAGCTGCCGTTGCCGTGGTCGATGACCACATAGTTGCCATAAGAGCTGTGGTAGGCCGAGGTGACCACCTGTCCGCCTCGAGCCGCCAGGATAGAGGTACCGGCGGGCGCGGGGATGTCGATGCCGGTGTGGCTCTGGGGCCGCTGGGTGATGGGGTGGATGCGGTAGCCAAAGGCGGAGGTCAGCTTGTAGTAGCCGGGCTACGCCTGGC
>DYBS01000033.1 GCA_019418525.1 Clostridiales bacterium | reverse complement strand
CCCTCTCGCCGGCAGCGTCAAGCCCAATGAGACCCCGTTCCGCTCGGTGGCCCTCACCGAGGAGACCGGGATGGTGGACATGGAATCGCTGGAGCTCATCGAAGGCGCGCTGGGGATGCTTCGGCAGTTCAAGCCCCGCTTTCAGCGGGGGGAGGATGCCCCTCCCAAAATGCGGGAGGACTTTGCAGAAATCGATTATCGGCTCATCGATGGGGCACTGGCCCCGCAATTAAAAAAAGGAGAGTGAGAACTTATGCGGCTGGAACTTGGCGAAATTCACATCAGCGACATTAAGCTCGGCGACTGCTCCAAGGTGGAGAACGGCACCCTCTACGTGAACGTGGAGGAGCTGCGCGCTCTGCTGCTGGAGGACGAGGACCTGGCCTCGGTCGATTTCGAGGTGGTTCATCCCGGTGAGTCCGTGCGCATCATTCCCGTTAAGGACGTCATCGAGCCCCGCGTGAAGGTGGAGGGCCCGGGCGGCGTGTTCCCCGGCATGATCTCCAAGGTCACCACCGTGGGCAGCGGCAAGACCCATGTCCTGAAGGGCTGCGCCGTGGTCACCACCGGTAAGGTGGTGGGCTTCCAGGAGGGCATCATCGATATGACCGGCCCCGGCTCCGAGTACACCCCCTTCTCCAAGCTGAACAACCTGGTCATGATCTGCGAGCCCAAGGAGGGCATCAAGCAGCATCAGCACGAGCACGCCATCCGCATGGCCGGCCTGAAGGCTGCCACCTACCTGGGTGAGCTGGCCCGCAACCTGACTCCCGACGAGACCAAGGTCTATGAGACCGACGGCGTCATGAGCGGCAAGGAGAAGTATCCCAACCTGCCCCGCGTGGGCTATGTCCTGATGCTCCAGAGCCAGGGCCTGCTCCACGACACCTATGTCTACGGCGTTGATATGAAGCGCTCCATGCCCACCATCATCAACCCCACCGAGACCATGGACGGCGCTATCCTGAGCGGCAACTGCGTGTCCGCCTGCGATAAGAACACCACTTATCACCACCTGAACAACCCCGTCATCCACGACCTGCTGGAGCAGCACGGCAAGACCCTGAACTTCGTCGGTGTCATCATCACCAACGAGAACGTGTATCTGGCCGACAAGGAGCGCTCCTCCGACTGGTCCACCAAGCTGGCCAAGTTCCTGGAGCTGGACGGCGCCCTGGTGAGCCAGGAGGGCTTCGGTAACCCCGATACCGACCTGATCATGAACTGCAAGAAGCTGGAGGCCGCTGGCATCAAGACCGTCATCATCACCGACGAGTACGCCGGTCAGGACGGCGCTTCCCAGTCCCTGGCTGACGCCGACGCCGCTGCCGACGCGGTGGTCACCGGCGGCAACGCCAACATGGTCATTCACCTGCCCAAGATGGACAAGGTGATCGGCCACATCGAGGCTGCTGACATCATCGCCGGCGGTCACGACGGCTCTCTGAACGCTGACGGCAGCATCGATGCCGAGCTGCAGGTCATCACCGGCGCTACCAATGAGATGGGCTTCAACAAGCTCAGCGCCCGCTAAGTAAGGAGGGGAACGGTAATGAGTCTGAGAGTTGTTCATTATATCAACCAGTTCTTCGCCCAGATCGGCGGCGAGGAGAAGGCCGACTACGCCCCCGAGTATCGGGAGGGCGCTGTGGGCCCCGGTCTGGCTCTGAACGCCGCGTTCAAGGGCGAGGCCGAGATCGTGGGCACCGTGATCTGCGGTGACTCCTACTTCAACGAGAACCTGGATGTGGCCAAGAAGACCGTGCTGGACATGATCTCCGCTGCCAAGCCCGACGTGGTCATCTGCGGTCCTGCCTTCAACGCCGGCCGTTACGGCGTGGCCTGCGGCACCGTGGCCGCCGCCGTGAAGGACGAGCTGAAGCTGCCCGTCGTCACCGGTATGTACGAGGAGAACCCCGGCGCCGACATGTTCAAGAACAAGGTCTACATCATCGCCACTAAGAACAGCGCCGCCGGCATGCGCGACGCCGCTCCCAAGATGGCTTCCCTGGCCCTGAAGCTGGCCAAGGGCGAGAAGATCGGCGCCTCCGCCGAGGAGGGCTACATGCCCAACGGCCTGCGCGTCAACTTCTTCGAGTCCGAGCGCGGCTCCACCCGTGCCGTGAAGATGCTGCTGGCCAAGCTGGCTGGCAAGCCCTACACCACCGAGTTCCCCATGCCCTCCTTTGACCGCGTGGCTCCCGGCGCTGCCATCACCGATCTGGCTCACACCACCATCGCTCTGGTGACCTCCGGCGGCATCGTGCCCAAGGGCAACCCCGATCACATCGAGTCCTCTTCCGCCTCCAAGTTCGGCCGCTACGACATCAGCAAGTTCGAGGATCTGACCTCCGCCGACCACGAGACCGCCCACGGCGGCTACGATCCGGTCTACGCCAACGAGGATCCCGACCGCGTCCTGCCTGTGGACGTGCTGCGCAAGATGGAGAAGGAAGGCAAGATCGGCGGTATCTACCCCTACTTCTTCACCACCGTCGGCAACGGCACCGCCGTGGCCAGCGCCAAGAAGTACGGTGAGGCCATCGGCAAGGAGCTGCGGGAGGCTGGCATCAAGGCCGCCATCCTGACCTCTACGTGAGGCACCTGCACTCGTTGCGGTGCAACGATGGTTAAAGAGATCGAGCGCGCCGGTGTCACTGTGGTTCACATGTGCACCGTCACCCCCATTTCCATGACCGTGGGCGCCAACCGGATCGTGCCCACCATCGCCATTCCCCACCCCCTGGGCAACCCGGCTCTCACCCACGAGGAGGAGTTCGAGCTGCGCTACAAGCTGGTGGAGAAGGCTCTGAAGGCCTTCCAGACCCCCGTGGAAGACCAGACCATCTTCGACTAATCGAAATAAAAATCCCCGCCGCGCAGAGCGCGGCGGGGATTTTTTATCCCTTGGTGGGGGATGAGTGTCTGTGCCGCTTCCGGCGGCGGCGCTGCGCAAGAGGGAGCACCGCGATGAAGCAGGTACCCTGCTGGGCAGAGCTGGTGACGGTGATCCGTCCCCCGTGGGTGTGTACAATGGTTTGGGCGATGGCCAGTCCCAGCCCGTAGCCCCCCCGATCCCGGGAGCGGGAGCTGTCGGCTCGGTAGAAGCGCTCAAAGAGGTGGGGGAGGTGTTCCGGCGGGATGGGGGGACCACTGTTGGTCACCGCCAGGCGCAGCCGGTCCTGGACCCGGGTGAGGTTGAGGACCACTTTGCCGTGCTCGCCGGCGTATTTCACGGCGTTGTCCAGCAGGATCATCACCAGACGGCGCAGCTGGCCCTCGTCGCCCTCGATGGTCAAATCGGGGGCGATGTCGCTCTCCAGCTCTACCCCCGCCTCAAAGGCCACCGACTCAAAGAGCAGGGCGCAGCCGGTGGTGATCTCGCTCATGGAGACGGTCTCGAACACCAGCGGCTGCCGGGCGGCGTCGTTCCGGGCCAGGAAGAGAAGGTCTTCCACCAGACTGCGCATCCGGGTGGCCTCGTCCTGAATAAAGGTGATCCACTTCTGTTGTCGAGCCACAGTGTCCTCCGGATGGGCCAGGACGATGCCTGCGTTGGCCAGAATGACAGTGAGGGGGGTCTTGAGCTCGTGGGAGGCGTCAGCCACAAATTGCCGCTGCTGTTCCCAGGCCTTCTCCACTGGACGCAGGGCCATATTGGAGAGGAAGAGGCTCACCAGGAAGAAGCAGAACAGCGCCCCCACACCCATCAGCAGGGAGGTGACCGCCAGGGACATCAGATTCTCCACCTCCCAGCCCCAGTCGGCAAAGGCGATACGCTGCTCCCCGGAGGGAGTGGTGTCCACCAGATAGCGCAGCCGGGGGCTGGAGAGGGTGCCCTCACTCTGGCCGGAGTCCAGTACCTGGGAGATGGCCTCCTCCAGGGCGCTGTCGCTGATGGTGATATTGCCGCCCAGGACGGTGGAGACGACCTCTCCGTCGCTGTCCAGCGTCACGGCAAAGACCGGCACCATGGCCAGCTGCCGGTTGCCAGGCTGGTCTGGGTCACCGTTGTGGTCGTCAGGCGGGGTGTCCCCCAACTGCTCCCGGGGGGGCAGGTCGATTTCAATGCGCACGGGCAGATCCCCGTCCTCCCACTTGAGAGCCAGACGCATGGCGTCCCGGCTCTGCTGACGCAGGCGCTGGGAGGTGGAGCCCATTAAAAAGGCTAGTACGATAATGAGCACCACGCTGACCAGCAGCATGTTGATGAGGATGAATTTGCGCCGCAGCTTTCGAATCATGGCGTCCTCCTCAGCTCAGAGGGAATTCCAGGTGATAGCCCACCTTGCGCACGGTGCCGATGGATACCCGGGTCCCCAGGAAACTGAGCTTCTTGCGCAGGAAGGAGATGTAGACCTCCACATTGTTGTCCTCGGCATCGGACTCGATGCCCCATACCTTGGTGATGATGTCCTCCTTGGGGATCACCGCCTTGGGGGCGGCCATCAGCAGACGCAGCACGTCGAACTCCTTGAAGCCCAGGCGCACCGATTTGCCCGCGCAGCTCAGGCACCGGGTGGAGAGGTTCAGCGTCAGGTCGGAGACCACCAGGCTCTGGGCCAGTACCTCCCCCTGCCGCCGGGTGAGGGCCCGCACCCGGGCCAGCAGTTCGCCGGAGTCAAAGGGCTTGGTCATGTAGTCGTCGGCGCCGCAGTCCAGACCGGTGATCTTGTCACCGGTGTCGTCCCGGGCGGTGAGCATCAGGATGGGGGTGGAGATGTGGGCGGCCCGCAGCCGCCGGGCCACCTCAAAGCCGTCCAGCTTGGGCAGCATCACATCCAGCAGCACCAGGTCGTATTGGCCCGACAGGGCGTAGTCCAGCCCGTCTGCGCCGTCATTGACCACATCGGTCTGGTAGTGCTGCTCCTCCATGATCTGGCCCAGGGTCTCGGCCAGACGGGTCTCATCCTCTACGATCAAAATACGCATCAGTCATCACTCCTCTGTGGGGTTTCAGAATTTGTGCCCAGTATAACGCCCCAACCTGAAAACGCCCTGAAAAAGCTGAAATCCTTCTGCCACCATTATATAAAAAAGAAGCCGCCGAATCAATTCGGCGGCTTCGGATTTTCCCGTTCATTGTTCCTTGCGCTGGAGCTGGAGGCGATCGGCGATCATGGCGATAAACTCCGAGTTGGTGGGCTTGCCCTTGGCGTTGCTGACGGTGTATCCGAAGTACTTCTGCAGGGTCTCCAGGTCGCCCCGGTCCCAGGCCACCTCAATGGCGTGGCGAATGGCCCGTTCCACCCGACTGGCGGTGGTGCCGAAGTGCTTGGCCACCTCAGGGTAGAGGATCTTCGTGACAGCGTTGATGACGTCCATGTCCTCCACAGCGATGATGATAGCCTCTCTCAGATACTGATAGCCCTTGATGTGGGCGGGTACGCCGATCTCATGGATAATGGAGGTGACCACACTCTCCAGACTTTGACTGTGGCCGCCGGTGCTCTCCGTGCCGCCTACGGCGTGGAGGTGGGCCATCTGCCGCAGTCGTTCCAGCACGGTGGGGATGCGGCAGGGCTTCATCAGGTAGTAGTCGGCCCCCTCAGAGGCGGCCAGATCGGCCACGCTGCTGCGTACGAAGCTGGAGAGGACCAGCACCTGGGGGCGGAATTCCAGCCCGTGCAGGGCACGCAAGACCTCCAGACCATCCATACCGGACAGGACCAGATCCATCACCACCAGATCAGGCAGCTCCTCCCGGATGAGGCGCAGGGCCTCGTTCCCGTCGCCGGTTTCGCCCACCAGATCCAGGTCGGGCTCGGCGGAAACGGCATCGCAGAGCAGCCGGCGGAATTCCCCGCTGGCGTCCGCAATCAAGACTCGCTTTACAGTGTCCATGTCGATTCCTTCTTCCAATCTTGAAATCCATTTCGTCCGCCTGGCCAGAGCGTCTGATCGATCCTCTAACAATTTACCATAATAAGACAGCTGATGCAAGGTGTTTCTGCCAAATAATGGATATAAACTTCTTGACTGTTTTCGACGAAAAATTCGACTTTTTTCCGTAGTTCGCTCCATTGTGTTAAAAAGAGACAAAATGCCCGCGCCCCATACAGGGCGCGGGCAGAGGATCAGGGGGGAGAGAGGAAGCGGCCTAGAGTCTGCTCTAGCAGGCGGAAGTCGATGGGCTTGGCGATGTGGGCGTTCATACCGGCGGCTCGGGTGGCGGAGATGTCCTCGGCAAAGGCGTTGGCGGTGACGGCGATGATGGGCACCGACGCCGCGTCGCTCCGGGGCAGAGAGCGAATGGCCCGGGCGGCCTCACAGCCATTCATCTCGGGCATCTGCATGTCCATGAGGATGGCGTCAAAGAAGCCGGGAGCAGACTTCTGGAAGCATTCCACCGCCTCCAGACCATTCCAGGCCTGGGTGACCTCCACACCCTTCATTTGGAGCATTTCGGTAGCCAGCTCCATGTTTAGTGGGTTGTCCTCGGCCAGCAGCAGCCGCCGCCCCTGAAGATCCGCGGGCAGACTGTGTACAGCGGGGGAATCCGGCTCCTCCGTACTGGCCTGGAGGTCCAAAGGCAGGGTCACTGTGAAAGTGCTTCCCTGGCCCAGGGTACTCTTGACGTCAATCTGTCCCTCCATCTGGAGGACGATGTTGTGGACAATGGGCATGCCCAGGCCGGTCCCACTGATGTTCTTTGCGCCGAAGCGAGTCTCACGCGCAAAGGGGACAAAGATCCGGGAGAGGAACTCTTCCGACATGCCCATTCCGGTGTCGCGGACGATGAATTGGTACTGGGCATGAGGCCCCTCGTCCAGCTGGCGTACGGTGAGGGAAATCTCCTGACCCGAAACGGTGAACTTGAAGGCATTGGAGAGCAGGTTGTTGAGGATCTGCTGGATGCGAAAGAAGTCCCCCTCCACCCGGGTATTGTGCACCTCGTAGCAGATTTGGAAGGACTTGCCCTCGTGCAGCGCCTGGATGCGGAAGACATCCAGCGTGTCGTCCAGCTGCTCCCGCAGGTCGAAGGGATGCCGCTCCAATGCCAGGTTGCCCTGCTCACAGCGGGACATCTCCAGAATGTCGTTGATGAGGCCCAACAGGTGCTTGCTGGACAGGTTGATCTTGTGCAGATAGTCTCCTGTCCGCTCCGGGTCAGTGAGGGAGTGCTCAGCCAGCTCTGAGAGACCGATGATGGCGTTGAGAGGGGTGCGCATGTCGTGAGACATATTGGCGAAGAAGAGGCTGCGGGCCTCCACACTCTTTTTCATGGTCAGGAGGGATTCCTTCAGAAGCTCGGTCTGCTGGAGTTGGCGGCGCTTCTCCTCGTCCACTTCGCGGAAGCAGAGGATGGCCTCTCCCACGTCCAGAGAGTCGTCGAACAGCAGGCGCACGTTGACCCAGCGGTAGCCGTCCGTAAAGAGCCGCTGGAAGTCGCCGCCATAGTCCCGCACCTTGCGCTCCACCAGACGGCGGATGGAGGAGATGGAGAAACTGTCCTCAAATTCCGCGTAAGCCTGGGGCTCGATGACATCCTTCAGACGGGTGAGGAAGAGGGCGTAATCCCCCTGGTGGGGCAGGGAGGCACACAGGGGAGCGGAATTTTTCAGCATGGTGTAGGTCTCAGTTTGGAAGTTGATGCGGTAGATGGCGTAATAGGAGTCGCCCAGCACCCGTACGGTCTCGTTGGTCAGCTCCACCTGGCGGTTGAGCATACGCTCCCGCAGATACATGATGGCGCTTAGGAGGAGAAACAGGCCAAAGATCCCGGCATACCAGAGGGCCAGCTCGTTCAGGCCGCTGAAGAGATACTGATAGGGGATGGTGATAATGGAGGTCCAGCCGTTGGAGGTCTGTCGGTAATAGACGCCGTACTGGGCATTCCCCTTCAAAAAGGAGAAGTCAGTATCCTTGTGGATGCCAGCGTCGATCTCCGCGTTGAGGTTGTCCACATAGCTCTGCACATCCTCCAGGCGCTCGGTGCCGTTGGTGTCATAGCACAGCACGGTACCGGTGGAGTCGCACAGAAAATAGGAGCTGTCCGGGGGGAGCCCGTCCATACTGGTCCACTGCTGGAAGTGCTGGGGGAAGAGGTCGATGGCCAATACGTCATTGGTGGAGCCGATGCGCTGGGCAATGGTGATCACCGCCAGGCCGGTGACCACATCAGTATAGGCGTCGGTATAGATGGGAGGGCCATTGGCAGCCAGCGCCATCTGGTACCACCCTTGGGCAGTGGGATCGTAAGTATCATCCCCTTCCCAATAACTGGCGGCTACAATATGTCCGTCGATGGAGGCGTACATGTCAATGCCTTTGGAGCCCAGGGTGTCGCTGACATAAGAGAGATAGCCCTCCATCCAGGACTGTACTTCCTCCCGGCTCTTACCATCCTCCAATTGGCCCTCCAGCCACTGAGTGGCATTCCGCAGCAGCAATTCATAGGCATAGAGGTTGGCGTCCTCGCTGCTGGAGAAGCTGCGGGCAATCTCCTGGCCCATGACCTGGCTGTTGGTGGAAATGGTATCCTGGACCAACTGAATGCTGATAAGAGAAAAGACAAGGAAAACGGAGAGGATGACCGAGAGAAAGAGGATGCGAAGATGTTTATTACTACGCGGTTGTTCCTTCATAGCGGAGTACTCCATCCTTTTACCCAATTATCCATTTCATGATACCATGTTTCTGAATAGTAGGCAATGGGACAAAATAGACCGGGCGCAGGGCCTGCTCAGAGGTCCCGCGCCCGGTGGATAAAGAGGGAGGTGAGAATCGGCTTACACAGAGGCCTTCTTAGCCTTAGAGATGCGAAGGACTTCCTTCACGATCATAAAGGCGAGGAGGATGATGCCCACATAGCCGTTGATGCCATAAATTACATTGACCAGAGTCTGGAAGGGGATGAACATAGCAATGATGGTGCCCACCACAGCGCAGACCACAGTGGTCACCTTGAACTGCATGCTGCCCTCCTTGGTGAAGCGGGAGGAGACCTGCCACAGCAGAGGCACAGCAGTAGTGAAGATACCGCAGAAAATGATCACGGAGAACACCAGGGACAGCCAGGAGGCGATGCGGCCGGCCAGCACCAGGTTGGGGATGGCGGAGGCGTACACGTCGGGCAGGTAGGCCAGCAGGCCCAGCATAGCGGTGGTGCAGCCCAGGGTGAAGCCGACAGCACCGGCAGTGGTGCCCAGCACGCCCTCACGGACGCTGTTGGTGTCCTTGCCCATGGCGGCCAGGAAGGCGGCCAGCCACAGCATGCAGAATCCCACGTAAGAGCTGGCGGAGGTCAGGGGGCTGGTGCCCACGCGGTTCAGCACACCAGCACCAGAGCCGATGGGGATCTCACCAGAGGCCAGCATGGCGGAGCTCTCCACCGCGCCGGAGGGATTGGACAGGAAGGTGTAGACGCCCAGGCAGATGGCGAAGACGGCGATGGCGGGGCCCAGCTTGCCGATGACCTCGATGAGGCCGTTCAGGCCCAGCAGGGTGACGATGCACACCAGAACCATCATGCCCACGCTGCCGATCCAGTTGGGCAGGCCAAAACGCTCGTTGATGGTGGAGCCGGCGCCGCCCATCATGACGATAAAGGAGCAAAAGATAAAGATGATGGAGAAATAGTCGTAGAAAGTACCGATGTACTTGCCGCAGTAGTAGCGGTAGACGTCGCTGCCCTTCTCAAACTGCTCGCGCTTACCGGCGGCGATGAAGCAGCCGCCCACGAAAATGAAGGCCACCACGCAGAACAGGCCGACCAGCAGACCGCCGCCCAGACCGTAAGCGGCGAAGTACTGAAGAACCTCCTGACCGGTAGCGAAACCGGAGCCGATGAGGAAGGCCATGAAAGCACCAGCATAAGTAAGTACACGACCGGGTTTTACGACAGGCTTATCCATAAAACGCCCCTTTCAAAATCGGGAACGGGGGCGCGCGGAGGTACCAAGTGCCTTCGCGTGCCCCCGTACACAGCATACACGATCAAGCCCTTACGGGCCAAACGCTGGGATTACTCGAACACGGTCTGGCCGTCCACAGGAGTCTGCAGAGCCTTCAGAGCCCGCTTGACCAGCTTCATGCGCAGCTTGTAGCTGCCCTCCTCGCCCAGATGGGGATCGCCCAGAGGATAGGGGATACCAACGGCGGGGATGATACGGTTGGCGCCGATCGTCTTGGAGATAGGCACCACAGTACACATATGGACAACGGGGATACCAGCGCGCTCGATTTCCTTAACCATCGTTGCACCGCAACGAGTGCAGGTGCCTCACGTGGAGGTGAGGATAACAGCCGTGACGTTATCCTCAATGAGGCCGGGAACGAACTCCTCGCCGAAACGCTTGGCGTTGCCGGTGGAGGTACCGGTACCGGTGGTGGTGATGAAGTAGTTGGCCAGCTCGCCGAACTCGCCTTCCTTCTCCAGCTCACGCAGGACGTCCAGAGGCACGACCAGATCGGGGTCCTCGGTGACGAAGGCGCGGTCGTAGCCGCCGTGGATGGTCATGAAGTCCTTCTTGTCCATGTGGTCCATACCCTCGATGGAGTACTTGCCCCACTTGGTGGCGGAGGAGGACTCGATGTGGTCGGGGTTGCCCTGAGGCACGATACCGCCGGAGGTGACCACCGCGATCTTGGCGTGCTTCATGTCGGTGACAGGAGCAGCAGGAGGCACACGGTCGAAGATAGGCATGGGATACTCAGTCTGGAAGGGCTCCTTGGCCATCTTCTTCAGCAGCATCTGGATGCCGCGCTCGGAGCCGCGGATGTCGGCGAAGTAGTTGACACGGATGCCCCGCTCGTGATAACCTTCCTCCTCGGGGCTGCCGATGCACTCGATCTTGCCGCCGCACTCATAGAGCTTCTTAGCCAGAGCGGCCATCTTGGGCATAGAATTGCGCATGTCAGCGGCGGAGTCGCCGGTCTTGATGATGAACAGGTCCTTGCGGAACATGTCAACGCCGGGGTTCTCCACGTACATACCGGTGACCACGGGGATGTTGAACTTCTCCTCCACGGACTTGGCGATGTTGCCGCAGGCCACGCCGTAACGGCCGGCGTTGAACGCGGGGCCAGCCACGAAGAGCTGAGGCTTGTACTCGGCGATCATGTCCAGCAGCTGAGCGGTGTCCTCATCCATGTGAGCGCCGAAGTGGCTGTCGCCGCAGATGGCGGTAGCAACGACCTCGTACTCATCGCCCAGACCCTTCTGCAGAGCCAGGCCGGGGCCTACGGTGCCGGGACGAATCTCGGGGGGGATATCGGCTTTCTCCTCGCCGCCGATGCCGGCGAAGAACTGGTTGATATAGTGAACGACACGAATCTTATCCATTCAGGCACACCTCCTCTAAATTTAAATGCCTCTCGCGGCCAGCTTGTTAAAGCCGTTGGCGATGGTGGACGCGATGATGATCTGGATCTCGGCGTCGAAGCTGCCGTCAGCGTTCTTACAGCCGGCCCAGCCGCCGATCTGCATCTCGATGTAGTCGGTCATGCCGATCAGACGATCCATGGGCGGGAAGTGGATGACCACGTTGCCGTTGCCGCAGGAGGCCAGAGCGTTGGCTTCGTTGCAGGCGTCGGCCAGGGACAGGGACTTACCGTCGCGGCCGGGGAACTCGTCGGTGATGAGGACCACGTCCACGCCGGCCTGCTGCACCTTGCGGCAGTTCATCATCAGGTCAGTATCGGGGTTGCCGTAGCCTTCCTCGGTGATCAGGATGCCGTCCAGGCCGATGTACTTGGCCAGCTTGGCGACCATGTCGGAGCAGCGCTCCTTGTCGGCCAGGAACACGTTCTCGTTGGTCAGGATGACGCCCACGAAGTTGAGGTCCTTGCCGTGATGCTTGTACAGGTCCTCGATCACGGGGTTGTGGAAGTGGTGATAGGTGGTCACCTTGTCGCAGGGGGCCACGCAGTTACCGGAGACGATGGCGCCGTCCATGATCTCGGTGGGGTACATCAAAGTGGGGATAAAGGTCTTGGCGTCCACGCCATAGTAGAAGGTGTCGTGGAGCAGGCCCTGAGACTGCAGCATGTGCAGGTAGCCGACCTTGGGCAGATTGGGGTACTCGGCGATCTGCTCCAGCAGAGGCTTGGTCTCATAGACCACGATCTCATCGGGCTCCAGATCGCGGGCGCACTGGCCCAGGTAATCGGCGACCTTCAGACCGACCATACGGCCAGCCTGCTCGTAGTCGTGGGTCTCCAGGCCGTCCTTGGGCTCGATGACCACACAGACGTTCTGGGTCTTGGAGAAGGGGCAGTAGTCGGCGGCGGGGCCGGACATGTCGATGACGCCCTCCTGGAAGCCGACGATCTTACCGACAGTGACCACGCAGGCACCGTCCAGGCAGTGGGTGCGGCCGCTTCCGACCTGGCCGACCTTGTTCAGGGCGCCGGGGAAAATCTCGCCGCCGCCGGAGACCTTCACGCGGGGCTCCAGAACATCCTTGACGGGGGTGATACGGCAGGACTCGCCGGGGTGAGCCAGCTCAACGCGGCACCCGATAATGCGCTCGTCCTCCAGGACCAACTTGCGGATCTCGTCCTCATTGACGTAGAGAACGCCAGCCTCGACCTTGGTCTCAGCGCCGAACTGCACATCTTTGATGTGGATCTTGCCAAGTTCTAGTCTCATTGTCATTCCTCACTTTCATTCGGTAATCCCTGGGCACCGAGGTGCCCTTGCCATCGCGCCTTCAATAAAGGAGAGATCCAGCGTCCGGAAGTCCTTTTTGATATCCTCCGGCCAGGGGGGAAGGGGACGCCCACGGAGAAACTTCTTGCAGGAATCGATGCTGTTTTCAATCAGCGTGATGTCCTCCCAAGGTTCCTTGTCCTCCAGAGTGTAGGTCCCCACCACCACCGAGCGGAAGGGAGTCTGATTGGGCTTCAAGCTGCCGGCCATGGGATGGGTGATCAGGATGGCACCCTTTTGGACCAGGTCCCGCACCTGATATAGGACATCCAGGTAGGTCCAGTCCTCATTGTATACCACATCGTACTCGCCTTCGTATCGATCCCGGCACCGTACGTTATTGGTCACCACGGTATATCCCATGTTGGATCGCGCTCCTTTCTGCGGCGTTCTGTTTATATATAATGCAAACGGCGTGCCAATTTTGAAGGCCGGAGATAAAAAGTTTTTAAATAAAGGATTTGGAAGGTCATCACGATTATCTATGCAAACAATTTTTGTAACCGCGATTTAAGTATTTGTTAATTACAGGAAATTAAAAAGGCCAAAATACGTGGCGGGAAAAATTTTTCTTGCATATGAAGGAAAATTCTGATATTATATAGGCAAGATACGAAAAAATTATCGAAGAAATCAGGGGTAGTATGTCTAAAATGCCTACAAAGGAAGAAATGCGCCAATCTTTTTACCTGGAATCCAAATCCAAGGCCTACCTGGATGCCCTGCGCAACTGCGAAAATGTGGCCGATTCCAATGTGAATGTGATGATCCTGGGGGAGTCGGGCACCGGCAAGGACGTGGTAGCTCGCTATATCCACGCGTGCAGCGACCGCAGCGAAAAACCCTTCGTGGTGGTCAACTGCAGCGCCTATCCGGACACGCTGCTGGAGTCGGAGCTCTTCGGCCATGAACAGGGGGCCTTTACCGGAGCTACCCGGGCCCGGGAGGGCCGCTTTGAGCAGGCCAATACCGGAACCCTCTTCATTGACGAGATCGGCGATGTGAGCCTGAGCACCCAGGTCAAGCTCCTGCGGGCCATCGAGACCAAGCAGATCGAGCGCATCGGAGCCAACCACTCCCAACAGGTGGAGTTCCGGCTCCTCTCGGCCACCAACAAGGATCCGTACACTGAGATCCGGGCCGGTCGCATGCGGGAAGACTTCCTCTACCGCATCAGCACCATCGTCATCCGCATCCCCTCGGTGCGGGAGCGCCCGGAGGACATTGAAGATCTGGTACGCTTCTTCCTTCAGCGGGCCCAGGGGGAGTTCCGCAAGGAGATCACGACCATCGTACCCAAGGCCTGGGACTTTTTGCTCCATTACAGCTATCCCGGCAACATGCGGGAGATGAAGAATATCGTGGACCGCATGGTGGTTCTCTCCGAGGATGGGGTCATCACCGAGCGGGGCCTGCCGGTGCTGTATGACCTGACCCCCGCCGAGGAGACCAAGCCCAAGCCCCGCTTTGATACCATCCTGAGCTGGAAGGAATTCAAGCGCAAGAGCGAGGCCGAATACCTCCGCTGGGTGCTGGATCAGACCGGCCACAATGTCACCGAGGCCGCCCGGCGTCTGGGTATCAGCGCCCGGCAGCTGTTCAATAAGATCTCGGAATATGAATTGCGCTGAAGCGGTCCTTCGACCGATTGTGCGGCAGACATCGGGTATAATCGCCTCATACCAGAAAATGGTATGAGGCGATTTTTTGTCTCCGAAAACGGGAGTCGGAATAGAGTAAGGAGGGACAAGCCATGGCAATCACCTGCACAGGAGAGGGGCGGGTGCGCACCGCTGTGCTGCGGGGAGAGGTGGACCACCACCGGGCCCGGGCGCTCATGCGGGAGCTGGAGACACTGGTGGACACCACCGCCCCCCGGGAGCTGATCCTGGACCTGTCCGGGGTGACCTTCATGGACAGCTCGGGCATCGCGGTGGTGCTGCGCACCTGGCGGCAGGTCCAGGCGTTGGGGGGCGAGTTGCGTCTGGCCGGGGTACCGGAGCAGGCGGGCAAGGTCTTGCGGGCCGCGGGCGTGGAGCGCCTGGTCACGGTGGAATAAGAGCGGGCGGGCACTGCCCGCCCGGGGAGGGAGCATACATATGAAACAGCAAAGCAGCAATGAGGCGCTTCTGCGCTTTCCCAGCTGTTCGGCCAACGAGGGTTTTGCACGGGCGGCGGCGGCCTGCTTCGTAGCCCAGCTGGACCCCACGCTGGAGGAAGTCAACGACATCAAGACGGCGGTCAGTGAGGCGGTGACCAACTGCATCGTCCACGCCTACCCCGACTGCCTGGGAGTGGTGCAGATGCGCATGCGGCTCTTTGAGGACCGCACGGTGGAGATCTTAATTAAGGATACCGGCGTGGGCATCGCCGATGTGGACCAGGCCCGGACACCCCTGTTCACCACCGGCGGCGAGGAGCGCTCCGGTATGGGCTTCACCATCATGGAGAGCTTCATGGACAGTGTCAGGGTGCGCTCCCGGCCCGGGAAGGGGACTACGGTGGTGATGCGCCGGCGGATCTCCCGGCGTATGGGCGCCCCGGCGTGAGCATCGCGGATACCCCCGAGCTGCTGGAGGAGGCCCGAAAGGGGGACAACGAGGCCTGCACTCGTATTTTAGAGGAGAATGCCGGCCTCATTTGGGGCATCGTGCGGCGTTACTACGGCCGGGGCGTGGAGCCGGACGACCTCTATCAGCTGGGCTGCCTGGGATTTCTGAAAGCGGTGCGGGGCTTTGACCCGGCTTTCGGCTGCCAGTTCTCCACCTATGCCGTGCCCAAGATCGCCGGGGAGATCCGACGGTTCCTCCGGGACGACGGGGCGGTGAAGGTGAGCCGGGGGCTGAAAGAGAGGGGCGTCTCGGTCCGCGCCGCCCGGGAAAAGCTCGCCGCCGCCCTGGGCCGCGAGCCAACTCTCTCCGAGCTGGCGGAGGAGACCGGCCTCACCGCCGAGGAGGTCGCCGCCGCCGAGGAGGCCGGGCAGCC
>DYBS01000329.1 GCA_019418525.1 Clostridiales bacterium | reverse complement strand
CCGTGGGGATGATCTCGATGGGGACTGTGAAAACGCGGGCCTCCTGTCCGGGGTGGATATCCACTACGATCAGGGTGTCCGAATTGTGGTAGGACGTGTCCGCCTCCAGAGAGGGGACCTGGGCCGCAAGCGCCTTCAGCGCCTCCCCCAAAGACTGGAGTTCCTCCGCTGTGGGGTCATAGCCACATAGCGTCTCGCAGTACTCATACATCCAATGCGTCTCTTCTTCGTCGTCAGAGCTATCCGCGTCTCCCACGGGGAAGGGCAGCCCTTCGAGCCACTCTGCCACCCGCTCCTCTTCCTCCGAATCATACTCCAGATCCAGAGAAAACGGGTCCTCTTCCCAGTCGTCTGTTTCGCCCACCTGAAACACTCCGCCAGGCTCGTGCTTGTAGATGGCGTAATACCGCTCCCCGCACCCTACATAGTCCAGGTCAGCCTCCCCAGAGAAACCGACCTCCGGCAGCTGGGACACCACAAGCCCCAGGAAGTTGAGAATGTCCTCGCACCGCACATCCAGGTCCAAATCCAAGCTATGCTCCGCCGGGTCATAGCTCACCGCACAGCCCTGGAACGAGCGGAAAGAGGCCAGTTCCTCCCCCATAAACTGCTCCAGTTTCGCCAGCGCCGCCTGGGAGCCCGTAAACCGGATGTCAATGCTTCCGTCTACCTGTGACATGGGATCACGCTCCTTCGGTTCAGATGTCCCCATGATAGCAAATCCAGTCGAGGAATACAATAAGCCGGGAGCATAGTGCTCGGGCAAAGCAACGCGGGAGGCTCCCATGAAAGCCTCCCGCGTTTTTCATCTTTTGTTTACAGGCCCTGGACAAAGCTCATGGGCACATAGGTCACGCCGTTGACCACGTAGGGGGTGATGGACAGCTCCACCTCTTCGCCGTTCTTGGTGGCGGTGCTGCTGCCGGCCTTCAGGGTGATCTGGTCGCTCCCCTTAGTCAGGGTGACGGCTCCGCTGGCGGCGTCCCAGCCCACGGTGTAGCCCTTGAACTGGGCGGCCTCCCGCAGGGCGGTGGTGGCCTCAAAGGTGGTGGGGGTCTTGCCGGAGCTCAGGCCATTGTTGTGGGTCACCACGGTGACCAGCTCCGCGTACAGGTGGTCGGCGTTGGCCATCTGCTCGGTCACCATCTGCTCGGCAAGGTCCGTGACGTAGGCGTCGGCCTTGGCCTCGTCCTCGCCGTAGAGGGTCTTAGCGGTCTCCCCCGCCTTCTCCATCTCGGCCTGCATCATGGTCTCCTGGAAGGTCCAGTAGTCCTCCACGCCCTGGGTGTACAGGGTCCGGTCGGTGTCGGCCAGGCCGCAAATCTGCTTAAAGGCCCAGTAGACGCTGTTATCGGTATAGATGGCACTGTCGGTCTTCCAGGCGTCGGCGGTGTCGGTGATGCCGCTGAACTCAGGCAGGAACACGCTGTGCTCCGCGCCGCCGGGGGCGATCCAGGTCACCGCGGCGTTCTGGGTGGGATAGTCGTCATGGATCTGGACGATGTGGGTCTCAGGGGTGGTGGACACGGCGATGGCCCGCATGTCCTCGTTGCCCTCGGCGTCGGCGTCGTACTCGGTGCCCTGGTACCGGTTGCGGTAGATGGACATGACGTCGTCCAGGGTCACCTTCTCGTCGGGGGTGTAGCACAGCTCATAGAAATAGCCGCTCTCGTAGTCCCCCACGCTGGAGGGAGCCAGGACCTTGTGGCCGATCCAGGTCCGCATGTTGTTGCCGTCGCTCCGGGTCTCGTCGGTGATGGACTTGGCCAGATTGTACTGCCCGTCCTCCATGACCGCCAGGCCCAGCTCGTCGATGGTGGTGAAGAGCTCGTCGGAGAAGATGTAGTTCTCGGTGTCGTTCTGGTC
>DYBS01000328.1 GCA_019418525.1 Clostridiales bacterium | reverse complement strand
CCACCAGGTTCTGGCCATCAACCGGGGCGAGCGGGAGGAGTTTTTGAAGGTGTCCATCGAGCTGGACCGGGAGGAGGCCCTCATCGTGGTGCGCCGGGCGGTGATCGTGCCGGGCTCCCCCGCCATGGCCTTCATCCGCGCCGTGGCCGAGGACGCCTACGACCGCCTCATCGCCCCCAGCATGGAGCGGGAGACCCGCAATCTCCTCAC
The DNA here is from genome assembly GCA_019418525.1 of Clostridiales bacterium. Lineage (GTDB taxonomy): Bacteria > Bacillota > Clostridia > Oscillospirales > Oscillospiraceae > Pseudoflavonifractor_A. Next base: position 1,671 of record DYBS01000328.1, on the reverse strand, counting down.
CGAGCAGGCCGACGAGGGGGCCATCCACATGTTCGGCCTCAACCTGAAACCCCTTCTGATGCAGCCGCCGGTGAAGGGCTTCGTCACCATGGGCCTGGACCCCGGCTACCGCAACGGCTGCAAGGTGGCGGTGGTGGACGGCACCGGAAAAGTACTGGACACCGCCGTGGTCTACCCCACCTTTAACGAGCGCCGCAAGCGGGAGGCCATGGACACCCTGAAAGCCCTCATCCAGAAGCACGGCGTGGCGCGCATCGCCATCGGCAACGGCACCGCCAGCCGGGAGACCGAGCAGATGACCGCCCAAATGCTCAAGGAGCTGCCCGCCGGGAGCGTCAGCTACATGGTGGTCAGCGAGGCGGGCGCGTCGGTGTATTCCGCCTCCAAGCTGGCCGCCGAGGAGTTCCCCGACTACGATGTGAACCTAAGAAGTGCCGTGTCCATCGCCCGGCGGCTCCAGGACCCCCTGGCCGAGCTGGTGAAGATCGACCCCAAGGCCATCGGCGTGGGCCAGTACCAGCACGACATGCCCCAGGCCCGGCTGGACGAGACCCTCTCCGGCGTGGTGGAGGACTGCGTCAATGCGGTGGGGGTGGATCTCAACACCGCCTCCGCCCCCCTGCTGTCCTACGTGGCGGGGCTGAACAACACCACCGCCAGGAACATCGTCAAGTACCGGGAGGAGAACGGGGCCTTCACCACCCGGAAGGGGGTGCTCAAGGTGCCCAAGCTGGGGCCGAAGGCCTTTGAGCAGTGCGCCGGCTTCCTGCGGGTACCGGAGAGCCGCAACGTGCTGGATCACACCGGCGTCCACCCGGAGAGCTACGGCGCGGCGGAGGCGTTGCTCGCCCTGTGCGGCTACAGCCTGGACGACGTGAAGGCCGGCGGCCTGGACGGTCTGCGGGAGCGGGTGGCCGCATACGGCGAGGAGAAGGCCGCGGAGGTATGCGGCGTGGGTGTACCCACCCTGCGGGACATCGTGGGCGAGCTGGTGAAGCCCGGCCGGGACCCCCGGGACGAGTTGCCCCGCCCCATTCTGCGCACCGACGTGCTGGAGATGAAGGATTTGAAGCCCGGCATGGAGCTCACCGGCACGGTGCGCAACGTCATCGACTTCGGCGCCTTCGTGGACATCGGCGTCCACCAGGACGGCCTGGTCCATATCTCCCAGCTCAACGTGAACCGGCGGGTGAAGCACCCCTCCGAGGTCCTCTCGGTGGGGGATGTGGTTACCGTCTGGGTCAAGGAGGTGGATGTGCCCAAGAAGCGCATTTCCCTCACCATGCGGCCTCCCAAGGCCTAAAAAACCCCGTGCAACCTGAGGTTGCCTGAAATTTTCCACAAAGAACCCCCGGGTTGGTGGCATTCTGGCCCTCTGCCCGGGTAGGATAGGGGCAGAACGGAGGAATGGATATGTCGATATTTTCTCAGAATCTGCCCAAGCTCCGCCGCCGGGCGGGCTACACCCAGGAGGGGCTGGCCGAGGTCCTGGGGGTGTCCCGCCAGGCGGTGGGGAAGTGGGAGGCGGGCCAGACCCTGCCCGAGGCGGCCACCCTGTTGGAGCTGGCGGAGCTGCTGGACTGCTCCCTGGACCAGCTCATGCGGCTCCCGCTGGAGGAGGAGCCGCTGCCGCCGGAGCCGGAACCGGACGGTGGCGAGGAGGTGTGGCGG
>DYBS01000327.1 GCA_019418525.1 Clostridiales bacterium | reverse complement strand
GCCCCCGCCCCACCCGAGAAAAACGCCCCGGTTTAGTGGGGAGCTGACCCTGGCGCGGGTGGGGGAAATCTTTCAGGACTGCGCCGACTACGCCACCCGCACTGTGGAGGCGGGTGGCGCGGGAGAGCCGCCCATCACCCTTTGTTATATCACCGGCATGGTGAAGCTGGAGCGGATCAGCGAGTATATCCTCCGCCCCATCGCCCAGGACGAGACGCTGGAGAGCGCCGACCGGCGGGACGTATACCACCGCATGGCCGACGGCGCGCTCTATAACCTCATCGTGGAGGAGCGCACCGAGCTGGACCAGGCGGTGAACGACCTCATCGCCGGGTGGTGCCTCCTCTTTTTTCCCGGGGAATCCGGGTGTCTCTCCTTTTTTGTGGCCACCGAGGACAAGCGCTCGGTCAGCCCACCGGCGGGGGAGACGGTACTCAAGGGCGCCCGGGACGCCTTCGTGGAGTCCCTGCGCACCAACACCAGCCTGGTCCGGCGCCACTTGAAAGCCCCGGAGCTGAAGATCAAGGAGCAGATCGTGGGGCGGCAGTCCCTGACCATGGTAGACGTGGTCTATCTGGACGGCATCGCCAACCCCGAGACGGTGGCCGAGGTGGAGAAGCGGTTAAGCGAGATCGACATTGATGCCGCCCTGGCCACCGGCAATCTGGAGGAGTATCTGGTGGACCGCACGGTGACCGCCTTCCCCCTGGTGCAGTACACCGAGCGCCCCGACCGCTTCTGCGGCGGGCTGGCCGAGGGGCGGGTGGGCCTGCTGGCCGACGGGCTGCCCCTGGGCTACCTGATGCCCGCCACGGTGAGCAGCTTCCTCCGGGCGGGCCAGGATAAGAGCAGCAACTGGATGCTGGCCACCACCCTCACCCTGCTGCGCTTTCTGTGCGTCTTTCTTACCTTATTTCTCCCCGCCCTCTATATCGCCATGGCCACCTTCCACCAGGAGATGATCCCCACCCGGCTGGCTCTGTCCATGATCGCCGCCAAGCGGGACGTGCCCTTCCAGACGGTGTATGAGGTGCTCATCATGCTGGTGGCCTTTGAGATCCTCCAGGAGGCCGGGCTGCGCCTTCCGCAGCCGGTGGGCCAGACCGTGTCCATCATCGGCGGCCTGGTGGTGGGGCAGGCGGCGGTGGAGGCCAAGATCGTCTCCCCGGCGGTGCTCATTGCCGTGGCCATCGCCGGCATCGCCGGTTACACCGCTCCCAGCCAGGAAATGGCCGCCGCCCTGCGGCTGTGGCGCTTTTTGCTGGCCGTGCTGGCCAGCATGGCCGGGCTCTTCGGTGTGGCGGCGGGGGCCGCGGTGCTGGTGGGCCATCTGGCCAGCATCGAGAGCTACGGCGTGCCTTACCTGGCCCCCTTTGCCGGGGGCGAGGAGCTCTCCCAGACCGGGCGGGCGGTGGTACGCCTCCCCCTGCCCTGGATCAAACTGCGGGAGCGGATGCTCAAAACACCCAACCGGAGGAAACAGCGATGAAAAGACGATGCGCGGCCCTGGCGCTGGCCGCTCTGATGCTCCCCCTCAGCGGGTGCAAGGAGACCTTCGACTTCCTGCCCTACGGCCGGGAGCTGGACGACATGGCCCTCATGCGCACCATGGGGGTGGACGCGGCTCCCACCGGCGTAGAGGTCACTGTCTCCAGCGGCGCCCAGGACCAGGGGGGCGGACAGGGGGCCGGAAAGCCCACCGTGTTGCAGAAGACCGCCCAGAGCATCAGTGCCGCGTGCCTCTCTATGCAGGCCCAAGGGGCGTCCTATGTCTTTTACGGCCATGTGGGGCAGTTCCTCCTGGGGGAGGACCTGGCTCGAAAAGGAGTGGCCCCCGCCCTGGACTATGTGCTGCGGGACATCGAGATGCGCCTGGAGACCAACCTCTATC
>DYBS01000326.1 GCA_019418525.1 Clostridiales bacterium | reverse complement strand
GGCCCGGCCCCTGGACGGCCGGCGGCGGCTGGGCGTGCTGGGACTTCTGGCCGCCCTGCTGGCCTGGGTGCTGCTGAGTCCGGCCTCCGCCGTGCTGCTGGCCGGGGAGGAGGGGGAGAGCCAGTCCATGCGCAACGACCGGCTGGGCCTTCTGGCCGGGCTTTACAGCGCCGCCCGGGAGAGCGCCATGGCCGAGCCGGACAGCTACAGCGAGGACGGCATGAACCGCATCCTGCTCCAGCTCCGGGCGGAGGCAGAGCAGTCGGCGGAGCCGGCGGTCAAGCCCAATGTGGTGCTGGTGGTGTCGGAGAGCTTCTTTGACCCCACCCGCCTGCCGGGCGTGTCCTTTTCCGCCGACCCGGTGCCCAACTTCCACACCCTGGCGGAGGCGTTCCCCAGCGGCGTCTTCCTGTCCAACACCTACGCCGGGGGTACCGGCAACGTGGAGATGGAACTGTTCACCGGCATCCCTTCCGCCTTCCTGGGGGCGGGGGAGTCCCTCACCGGCCTGGGCGATACGTCGGCCTACCGCCGTGTGCCTTCGCTGGCCCGGGTATTCGGGGCGGCGGGGTATGAGACCCTCTTTGTCCACTCCTACAACGACGAGCTCTATGACCGGGCACGCAATATCCCCGCCCTGGGCTTTGACCAGATCATTTATCAGGACGACTTCCTTGTGGACAAGACTTATGCCGGGGGCTATGTCTCCGACGACACCCTGGCCGACGAGCTGATTGCCCGCTTCGAGGCCAAGGGGGACGGCCCGGTGTTTCTCTACGGCCTGACCATGGAAAATCACCAGCCCTACTTCGGCGGCAAGTTTAACACCCCGGCGCCGGTGGCGGCGTCGGCGGACAACCTGAGCGGGGAGGAGGCGGGGGTGCTGGACGCTCTGGTTCACGGCCTGACCGACGCGGACGCCGCCCTGGGCAAGCTGACAGACTACTTCGCCCAGGCAGAGGAGCCCACTATCCTGGTCTTTCTGGGGGATCATCTGCCGGGACTGTCACTGGGCGGGGACGATACGCTCTATACCCGCCTCGGCTATGCGTCCTCGGCGGATACCGGAAGCTGGGACGCGGAGGAGCTCAAGCGGATGCACAGCACCGACTTCCTGGTGTGGAACAACTTTGGGGCGGAACTGGAGGCGCCGGCGGAGGTGAGCTGTACCGGCCTGGGGACGTATCTGCTGGGGTGGGCGGGGCTGCCCAAGCCCCTGTATTTCCAGTGGGTGTCCGCCGCTATGGAGGAGATGACCCTCTACCGGGAGCGGCTTTTCGTAGCCGCCGACGGCACCCCCTCCCACACGCCTCCAGAGAATTGCGAACCCCTGGTGGCGGCGTGGCGCAACATCGTTTATGACATGCTCTACGGGGAACAGTACATTACCGGCCAGCTCACCGAACAGACGGGGCTTTCATAAGATTTTAATCTCTCTTTCAGAACGGTTAAAGCTGGGGCTGCTATTCTTTGGACAGAATATGAGAGGGGGCAGAATCCATGAAAAAGCGGCTGCTTCCCTGTCTGGCCGTGCTGTTTCTGCTGCTGACGGCCTGCGGGGTGGGGCACATGGGGGTGCATGCCCTGGAGGATATCACCGATGCGGATATCGTGGCAAACGAGATGGGATATTCGGCGGTTCTCTGGCAGAGCTACAGCGATACCTTCTCCTGCGAGGCGAGCTGGGAGAGCTTCCGCGGGGTGGAGTACCTCTGGACCCTGCCGGGAAACGAAGCGCGGACGGTGCACGTGACCTATGCCGAGCAGGAGTGCGGCGACTACCGGGTGGTGCTGGTACTGCCCGACGACACTGTGGTGGAGCTGGAGGAGGGGGAGAACACGGTGGAGGTGCCGGAGGGGAGCACCTGGATGGCCGTGGCCGCCGCCGGGGGC
>DYBS01000325.1 GCA_019418525.1 Clostridiales bacterium | reverse complement strand
GGCGGGTGAGCTCGTCCTTGATGCGCACCACCGCCTTCTGGGCGGTCATGCCCCGGTAGCCGATGGCGGCGTACAGCTCGTCCAGGCTGCCGAAGCGCACCTTTTTGAGGACGGCGGGGAGCACGTCCTCCGCGGTGATGGCGGCCAGGGACAGACCGGCGTGCTTGAGCTCGGATTCAAAGGCAGCGCGGCCGGTGGCGATGTTCTCCTCCCGGCGCTCTTTTTTGAACCACTGGCGGATCTTGTTGCGGGCCTCGTTGGACTTGCAGATGTTCATCCAGTCCCGGCTGGGGCCGTGGGCGGTCTTGGAGGTGATGATCTCCACGATCTCGCCGTTGTGGAGGGGGGTGTCAAAGGGGACCATGCGCCCGTTGACCTTGGCGCCGGTCATGTGGTTGCCCACCGCGGAGTGGATGGAGTAGGCGAAGTCGATGGGGGTGGCCCCGGCGGGCAGGTTGATGATGTCGCCCTGGGGGGTAAAGACGAACACCTCGTCGGCAAAGAGGTCCACCCGCATGGTGCGGACGAACTCCTCGGCGTCGGTGTCCTGCTGGGCCTCCAGGAGCTTGCGCACCCACTCGAAGGTGGCCTCGCTGCCCAACTGGGTGTTGGCCATGCCCTGCTTGTACTTCCAGTGGGCGGCGATGCCGTACTCGGCGGTGTGGTGCATCTCCCAGGTGCGGATCTGGATCTCGAAGGGGACGCCCTCCCGGCCGATGACGGTGGTATGGAGGGACTGGTACATGTTGGGCTTGGGGGTGCCGATATAGTCCTTGAACCGGCCCAGGATGGGCTTAAAGAGGTCGTGGACGCAGCCCAGAACGGTATAACAGTCGGCCAGATCGTCCACGATGACCCGGAAGGCATAGAGATCAAAGATCTCGTCCATGGTCTTGTTCTGGGTATACATCTTGCGGTAGATGGAGTAGGCGTGCTTGATGCGGCCGTAGACGGTGGCCTTGACCCCCTCCTCCTTCAGCCGGTCCTCAATCTTCTTCTGGATGGAGGCCATGAACTCCTCGTGGGTGGCAGCCCGTTGCTCCAGCTCGTCACTGATCTCCTTGTAGCCCACCGGGTCCAGGTATTTCAGGGAGGTGTCCTCCAGCTCCCACTTCACCCGCTGCATACCGAGGCGGTGGGCGATGGGGGCGTAGATCTCCATCGTCTCCAGGGCCTTTTCCCGCTGCTTCTTGGGGGACTGGTACTGCATGGTGCGCATATTGTGCAGCCGGTCGCAGATCTTAATGAGGATGACCCGGATGTCCTTGGCCATGGCCATGAGCATCTTCCGCAGGTTCTCCATCTGCTCCTCTTCCTTGGAGACGTACTGCACTCTCGTCAGCTTGGTCACGCCGTCCACCAGATCGGCCACGTCCTTGCCGAAGAGCTTGGCGATGTCGTCGTAGGTGGCGGAGGTGTCCTCCACCGTGTCATGGAGGAGTGCGGCCATAATGGACTCGGTGTCCAGCTCCAGATCGGCGGCGATCTCCGCCACCGCCAGGGGATGGGTAATATAGGGGGAGCCGTCCTTGCGCAGCTGCCCGGCGTGGGCCTTGTCGGCGTAGGAGAAGGCGTCATAGAGCCGCTTGGTGTCCAGTGAGGGGTTATAGGATTTGATCTGAGCCTCCAGAGCCTGATAACGTTCCAGGATAGGGTCCATACAAACCTCCTTCCAAAAGGCGCGGGGCGCGCCTGCCGCTCTTCCGGCGAGCGGTCGCCGAGATGGGAGGGCGGAAGCCGCTCTCCGTTATCTCCACCCGGAGCCCCGGCGCGGGGCGGGGCCCGGAGTCACATATCACACGTTGGATTCGTCCATAAGCTGGTGGAGGCGGCGCAGGATGCCGCTCTCCTCCAGATCCACCTTCCCGGCCACCGGGTGCAGGTGGATGGACAGCTGTTC
>DYBS01000324.1 GCA_019418525.1 Clostridiales bacterium | reverse complement strand
TGGTGCTGGAGGTGGCCACCCGCGCCTCAGCCCACACCGCCTTAAGCCGGGTGCGCAGCGGCTTTTTCACCCTGGAGGGGGGCCACCGCATGGGACTGTGCGGCAGCGCGGTGGTGGAGGACGGGGAGGTGCGCAATTTCCGGCAGCTCTCCTCCCTGGCTCTGCGCATCGCCCGGCAGCGCCGGGGGGTGTGCGCGCCGGTGTTAAAAGAGCTGCGGAGAGAGGGCCGGTTGGCCAGTACCCTTCTTCTCTCGCCGCCGGGGGGCGGGAAAACCACCCTGCTGCGGGACCTGATCCGGGCTTGCTCCTCCGGGGAAGGGGGACCGCCCCTGCGCATGGCGGTGGCCGACGAACGGGGGGAAGTGGCCGCCCTGTGGGAGGGCGTCCCACAACTGGACGTGGGACCCTGCACCGATGTGCTGGAGGGCTGCCCCAAGGCCGAGGGCCTGATGATGCTCCTGCGGGGGATGAACCCCCAGGTCCTCTGTGCCGACGAGATCACCGCTCCGGCGGACCTTATCGCCCTGGAGACGGCGGCCAACTGCGGCGTGGAGCTGCTGTGTACCGCCCACGGCAGTTCCCTGGAGGACCTGCGCCGCCGCTCGCTCTACCGGGAGATGCTGGCGGCGGGGATTTTTCAGCGTCTGGTCACGATTTCGGGCCGGGGGACGGCGCGGGCGTACACCGTCACGGCTCTGGAGGGTACATCATGCTGAAGATTCTGGGGGTGCTGCTGGTGGTGGGAAGCGCCGGAACCCTGGGCGTGCTGGCGGCGGCCAGCTTACAGCGGAGAGTCAGCGCGCTCCGGGCCGTCATCGGGGCGCTGGAGCTGGCCGAGCGGGAGCTCTCCTTCCGTCTGACGCCCATTCCGGAGCTGTTTGCCGCTCTGGAGCGCCGGGCACTGCCGCCCGCCGGTGCTTGCTTCGGTCGGTGCCTGGAAGAACTGGACCGGCTGGGGGAGGAGAGCTTAGGAACGCTCTGGAAAGAGGCGGTGGAGGAGACGCTGCCCGACCTGTCTCCCCGGGACCGGGAGACCTTGGCGGCTCTGGGCGAGGTGCTGGGCCGCTACGACGGCGCGGGGCAACGGGAGGCGCTCTCCCTGACCCGGGCCGAGCTGACCCGGGCTCTGAAGGGGGCGGAGGCCGACCGGGACAGCCGAGGCCGGATGTACACCGCGCTGGGTCTCACGGCAGGGGCGTTCTGCGCCGTGCTGCTGCTGTGAGACCGGGAAAGGGGGAAAAGCATATGGACGTGGATCTTATTTTCAAGATCGCCGCCATCGGCATTCTGGTGTCGGTGCTCAACCAAGTTCTCTCCCGCTCGGGCCGGGACGAGCAGGCTACCATGGTCACCCTGACGGGACTGGTGGTGGTACTGATGATGGTGGTGCAGGAGATCAGCGCCCTGTTCACCATGGTCAAGGACCTGTTCGGGCTGTGAGCGGGTATGATCGGGATCGAACAGGTGGCCGTGGTGGCGGTGGCCGGAGCGCTGTGCGCGGTCGTGATCAAGCCCCACGCCCGGGAGATCGCACTGGCGGTATCCCTGTGCGCCGGCGCGGTGATTTTGGTGGGGGTGCTCCAGGCCGCCGGGGAGATCAAAGCGCTCTTCTCCGCCTTGGCGGAGGCGGCGGGCCTGGCTCCGGCGGTGCTCTCCCCGGTCCTCAAGACGGTGGGCATCTCCATCCTGACCCGTATCACCGCCGCCCTGTGCCGGGACGCGGGGGAGGGGGGCGTGGCCTCCTTTGTGGAGGTGGCGGGCTCGGTCCTGGCGTTGGTGGTCACCGCGCCGCTCTTGCAGGCGGTGCTGGACACCCTCTCGGCGCTGCTGTGAGACTGGTGCTGCTGGTGGTGCTGGCCCTTCTGCTGGGGGGACAGGCTCTGGCCGCCTCTCCCGACGCAGTACAAGAAGCCCAGGCC
>DYBS01000323.1 GCA_019418525.1 Clostridiales bacterium | reverse complement strand
GATCAGGGTGGCCACGAAGGCGGCCACGAAGGAGATGACACAGGTCACCACCGCATGGACGATGTTCATGGGGTTCTCGCCGATGAAGGCGGGCAGGGCGGCCAGGCCCGGGGAGACGAAGGCGTAGCGCACGAGGCCGGAGAAGCCGGCGTACACGCCGCCGATGGCGCCGCCGATCATGGAGGCGATGAAGGGGGTCTTGAGCTTCAGGTTCACGCCGTAGAGGCAGGGCTCGGTGATGCCCATGACGCCGGTGAAGCCGGAGGACAGGGCCAGCTGGCGCAGCTGGGAGTTGCGGGTCTTGAAGGCCACAGCCAGGGTGGCGGCGCCCATGGCGATGTTGGAGGCCAGCATGCCGGGGCCGTTGACCACTTCATAGCCCATAGCGGAGATCTGCACGGTGGCGATGGGGGTCATAGCCCAGGCGGTGCCGGTGAGGACCAGGAAGGGCTGGAAGGCGCCCATGAGCATGGGCAGCAGCCAGCTGGCCCGCTCGTAGATCACGTTGGCGCCGGTCTCCACCAGGGTGTTGAGGAAGCTGCCGAAGGGCCCCACGATGACCAGGGCGATGGGGGTGGAGATGAAGAGGATAATCAGGGGCTTCAGGAAGAACTTAATGAAGGAGGGGGTGTACTTCTCGGCAAACTTCTCCACATAGGACATGATCCAGATAGAGAGGATAATGGGGATGACCGAGTAGGAGTAATCCACCAGGCTCACGGGGATGCCGAAGAAGGTGACTGCCTCACCGGCGCTCACCAGGCCGGACCAGGTCGGGTGGAGGAGGGCGCAAGCCATGGTCATGGCCAACACCGGGTTGCACTCGAACTTGATGGCCGCGCCGTAGGCCAGCAGCACCGGCATGAAGTAGAAAGCGGCGTCGGAGATGAAGTTGAGGACGGTATAGGTGGAACTGGTGTCGGAGAGGCCGCACAGCACCAGGATGGACAGCACCGCCTTGATCATACCGCCGCCAATGAGGGCGGGGATGACGGGGGTAAAAGTGGTGGAAATGACGCTGATGATGCGGTTGATGATGCCGGGCTTCTTCTCCTCGGCGGCGGGGGCGGACTTGGCGGAGGCCGCGGCGGCGTCACCGCCCATCTCATTCAGGATGGCCCGGTAGGTGATGGGCACATCGTTGCCGATGACCACCTGGAACTGGCCGCCCTGCTCCACCACACTGATGACGCCGGGGGTGTTCTGGATGGCGGCGGCGTCCACCTTGTCCCGGTCATGGAACTCCATGCGCAGACGGGTGGCGCAGTGGGTCAGCTTGCTGATGTTTTCCACGCCGCCCACCAGGGGGATGAGGTCCATCCCCAGCTTCTTGTAATCCATACGCTCTCTCCTCTCAGCCGTGGCCGGGCAATAAAAAAAGACCACCGCAACCAGAACACCCCCTCGTCCCGAGCGGGTGAATCTTGTGCGTGGTCAAGCCTGCATTACCAGTAACAGCCAACGACTATTTGATTGATGCATTAAGATTATCAGACAGCGCTGCTCCTGTCAATGGTCAAACCCCATCAAAAACTGCTCCAATTTTTGTGAAGAATGGCCCCACCTGGTATCCAGGTGGGGCCATTTGGATCAATCATCGTCGCTGAGGTAGTAGGGCTTCATCAGACTGGAGGAGAGCTCCGTGGAGTCCTTCACGCCGTCGGTGCGCAGCTCCACCTCCCGGGGGCGGCCGCCGCCGTTGCCGCGGCCCTTCCGCTTCTTCCGGCCGTTCAGCACCTCCAGGGGGGAGGGGGCGTGCTTGCCGCCCTTACCCTTGCGGGAGGAAGTCCCGCTCTTGGCCGGGGCCTCCTGGGCCTTGGGCGCCTTGGGCGCTTTGGCGGCGGGCTTGTTCCGCTCGCTCCGCTCCTCCTTGCCGCTCCGGCGGCGGGAAGGTCTCTGTTCCTCCTGGAACATCCGGGGCCGGGGCGCCAACAGGCGGGCGGTGGCATCCATGAT
>DYBS01000322.1 GCA_019418525.1 Clostridiales bacterium | reverse complement strand
AGCGCTCCACCGCCCAGTCGGGGGCAGTGAGCTGGGCGTCGGGCCCCAGGCCGAAGAGCCAGCCCAAAAACTGGGTGCTCACCACGGCGGTGACGGTGACGGTAAAGTGGTCCTCGCCGTCGGGAATGAGGATCACATCCTGGCCAAACCGGTCCAGGATGACCCCGATGAGCCGGTTGTGGCAGCGCAGGCGGACCTGCCCCTCCCGGCCGCTGAACATACCGAAGTGCTTTTGCACATAAGCTCCCATGTCCAGGGAGGCGTACTCCCGCCCGCCGGCGCGGGGGAGGCCGGTGACGTTCAGCTCGGACATCTTGTCCACCCGGTAGTGGCGCATCTCGCCGTGGTCGTGGTCATAGCCGGCCAGATAGTAGTTGGAGTTGTCCCAGATAAGGCCGTAGGGGGACACGGTGTAGCGCGCCCCGTTCCGACGAAAGACGGGGACCTTTTGTAAATTGTAGTCGAAATACCGGAAGGTCACCACGCGGTTTTCCGAGATGGCGGAATGGAGCTGGTCTATGGTATAATAAACCGACTCGTTCACCGTTTTGGGCCGCCCGGTGACGTAGACCTGGCGCTGGAGCTGCCGGGCCTGGTGGACGCTGGCCAGGGACTCCAGCTTATGGATGAGGGCCTGGCTCTTGCTGTGGGAGATGAAGCGGCAGGACTGCACCGCGTCCACCAGGAGCTTCAGCTCCGGGAGCTGGAAGAGCCGCTCCCCCACGAACCAGCCCGCCCGGCGGCCCCGGTGGCCCTGGACGTCCAGGCCGAACTCCTCCAGCGCGGCCATGTCCCGGTAAATACTCTTGCGCTCGGCGGCTACGCCGTCTGCCTCCAGGGCGTCGATGAGGGCCTGGGTGGAGATGGGATGCTCCTCGTCGCTGCGCTCCAGGAGGAATTGGCGCAGATAGAGCAGCTTCAGCTTCTGTTTTGCGCTCCTGGCCATAAAACAGGCCTCCTTCTCTGATATTGCACTTAGTATACAACAGAAAAAGTCCAATAAAAAGTACAATTTTAAGGAAGGTGAGGAAAATGACCGCGATCGTGCGAGACGCCGTCGTTTCACTGTACGCAGCCCCCATAAAGATGGGGGGACCTGACCCGGAGCTGGTAGACCAGGTCTTTTCCGGTATGGCGGTGGAGGTGCTGGAGGGGCAGGGCCGCTGGCGGCGGGTGCGTACCTCCTATCACTACGAGGGGTGGACCCTGGCCGATGCCCTGGAGGAGGACAGGGAGCAGGTGGAGAAGTGGAAAAAGTGCGACCTCGCTCTGGTGGTCCCGCCGGTGGTGAGTCTCCTCGCCGGGGCGGACCGGGAGGAGGGACTGGTGTGCCAGCTCCCCCGAGGGGCGGTGGCGGCCCGTCTGGGGGAGCCGGACGAGCGGGGATGGCAGATGGTGCAGGCAGCCAACGGCGCTTTGGGTTTTTTGCCCGCCCATGTCCTCCGGCCCTTGCCGGTGCGCCCGGAGGATTTTCGAGATCTGCGGGAGTCCCTGGCCCGGGCGGCGCTGGATTTTCTGGGCGTGCCCTACCTCTGGGGCGGCAAGAGTGCCTGGGGGGTGGACTGTTCTGGACTGGTGTCTCTTACCTACCTGATACACGGAATTTCCATTTTCCGAGACTCCCGGCTCCACCCGGACTTTCCTATCCACGCCATCCCTCTGGAACGTCTGTCGAAGGGGGACCTTCTCTATTTCCCGGGCCATGTGGCGCTGTACCTGGGCGACAAGCGCTACGTCCACGCCACCGGTCGGAAGGGGGACGAGGCGGTGGTGGTCAACAGCCTGGACCCCGCGGCGGCCGACTACCGGGCCGACCTTGCCGGGCAGATTTTGGGAGCCGGCAGTTATTTTTGACGGCATAAGCGCTCTGTTTCTTCCCATACTAAGGGGGAACAGTGGAAGGAAAGGGCGATGCCGGAGTGAAGCGAAACATGTGGACAGCGGCCGGAGCGGCGGCGCTGGGGCTGCTGCTGTGGGG
>DYBS01000321.1 GCA_019418525.1 Clostridiales bacterium | reverse complement strand
CCCACCCCCGACCGGGCCAGGGCCTCGGCGCACCAGCTTCCCACGCCGCCCAGACCGAAGACCGCCACGTGGCTGTTCCACAGCTTCTCCATTCCGTCCGCCCCCAGCAGCATGGCGGCGCGGGCAAATTGTTCATCCATGCGTTGATACCTCCCAAAGGACAAGGGGGACGGGGCCACTGCCCCGCCCCCCTGTACGATTGTGTTTGGTCGCGGAATTACTCCACGTACTTCAGACCGCTGCCGTCCACGGCCTCGATGCCGTTGGTCATCTCCTCCACCCAGGCGCTCATGTCGGAGCTACGCAGGGCGTTCTCAGCGGTGTACTTCCACTGCACCTGGTCCACGTTGTCCAGGTACATCACATGCCAGCCCCACTGGTCCTGCTGGGTGTTCTCCACCAGGCCGGTGTCGCCCACCTTGCGGCCGTCGGCAAAGATCCAATCCAGGAACCCGGTGAAGAAAGAGCTGTTCCGGGTCACGTCCTCATAGAGGCCGCCGGTGGTGTTGGAACCGGGGTCCTCGGAGTACTCATTGGCCAGCACACCGAAGGCGTCGGCGGTCTGATCGCCGGCCAGGTACTCGTCCAGGATGGACTGAGCCTTCTCCTTGGCGGCCTCCATGGCCTCGTCGGTGGGCTCGTCGGCATCGTCGGCCACCTCGGCCTTCACCAGGATGTGGCGCACATCGGCCTGGCCGATGGCCTCCTCATCCAGAGCGCGGGAGTCGAACTGGACCACATAGTAGCCGTTGCCCTCGGACTCCACCACGTCCACATCACCGTTCTGGCGAGCGCTGTCGGTGAGCCAGGCGCTGATCGCGCTGTTGAGACTGCTGCCCACGGTGCTCTGCTGGCCGTCATAAGTCAGGTTGCTGTCGTCGGCCAGGGCATCGTTGGCGGCGTTGTCGAAGCTCTCACCGCCCTGCACCTGGGCCAGGAGGGCATCGGCCTTCTCCTTGGCGGCGTCCATGGCGGCGGTCTTCTCCTCGTCGGTGGCCTCCACGGTGTTGCCGTCCTCGTCAGTAGTGCTGGCAGCGGCGCCGGAGAAGTAGATGGAGCGATACTTGAAGGTATCCAGGCTGTCCTTGTTCTCCTCATAGTAGCTCTGAAGGGCGCTGTCGTCGTAGGTCAGGGAGTCGGAGTGGGCCTGAGAGTACTGATTGGCCAGAGCGCTCTCCTCCAGGCAGGCGCGGAGAACCTTCTGGTTCATATACTGGCCGAAGTAGAGCTTCAGGTAAGAGTTCAGGCTGGGATAGCCGGCCTGGGTGGCCTGGGACTTGTAGCTCTCGATCTGGCTGTCCACGCTGGCCTGGCTGTCCTCGGAGAGGGTCATACCCTCCTCCCTGGCCGCGTCGGCCAGAGCCTTCACCTGGATCATACTGCTCTTGGCGGAATCCATGAAGTAGTCATAGTAGGTGGTACCCGCCGCCTCGTCGTAGTACTGCTCCTTGGCGGACTTGGAGGTGTCGTACATCCCCATCATAGCCAGGTAGTAGGCTTGCTGCTGCTTGACGCTGCTGTAATAGTACTCTACCTCGCCGGGGGTATAGTTCCGGCCATCCACCGTCATGGCGGTGGTGCGGCTCTGGAAAAAGCCGGAGTGCCAAACCAGCAGGGCCACCACAAGCACAGCCACGATCACGCCGATGATCGTATAGATCGTCATATTGCGTTTCTTGATCTTGGCCTCCTTGCGGTCCTGAATCTGCTTCTGCGTCAGGCCGCCCACCGGATCACTCTGGCGCTGCTTCTTTTCTCTGGATGCGCTCATTTTGATCTTCAGTCCTCTCGTCATAATTGCTGCGAAGTTATTTTCGCATACATACCGGAGAATTATACCGGAAAATGGCTGGGATTTCAAGTCCTAAACCGGCTCCCCGGCATCCTTTACGATTTGTTCACGGTTTTCCGCTCCGCCCACCAGGCCTCCACGGCCTCTCGGGACGCGGCCACGCTCCCCTGCACCATGGCCGCCGAGCCGCCGCCCCGGCCGCTCAGAGC
>DYBS01000320.1 GCA_019418525.1 Clostridiales bacterium | reverse complement strand
TAGCTGTGGTGCTTCGGCGGGACGGTGTACTTCCTGCTGGAGGTGGCCTTCAAGCTCCTGACCGTCCACCCGGAGCGCATCTCCTGGACCATGCTGGCGGTGGCCATTCTGCTCACCGTCCCGGTGGAGCGGGCGGGCGCGGAGCTGCCCTGGGCGTGCCCCCTGTGGCTTCAGGCGCTGTGCTGCGCCGGGCTGGTCACCGCCGTGGAGCTGGCGGCGGGGCTGCTGCTTAACGTCCGGCTGGGGCTGGGTGTCTGGAACTATTCCGGCATCCCCGGCAATTTCCTGGGGCAGATATGCCCGCAGTTTTCTGCAATCTGGTGGGGGCTGTGCCTGGCGTTTATCCTGGCGTTCGACTGGCTGCGCTGGGCCGTGGAGGGCGGCGAGCGCCCTCGTTATACCTGGAGGTGGTAGAGTGAGTAAACAGATTGCATACATCCCCCTCTCCCGCATCGACAAGCTGGAGATCCGGGTCACCAACTGCAAGAAGTCCCTGGCGCAGGTGCAACAGGAATCCGGCGCAGACTACATCCTCAACGGCGGCATGTGGAACAGCGACGGCTCCCCGTGCCCCATCCTCAAGGCGGGCGGCGCGCTGCTGTCCGAGGTCCCGTGGGGGGCCTACGGCTACGGCTGGAACACCGGGGCCGACATCAGGCTGGAGAGCAACTGGGGCCTTTTTGAGAATTTCCTGAGCTGTACCTGCCTCATCGGCCCCTGGGGCCCGGTGGACAAGCCCAGCTATGACGCGGCACAGGGCGGCACCCGGGGGCGCTCCACCATCGGCATCAAGGACGGAAACCTCTGCCTGTACTGCTCCTCCGACGGCTCCGTCGACGCCAGAACGCCCGAGCAGCTGCGGGAGGAGCTGGTATCCCTTGGCTGGGACAGCGCCGTCATGCTGGACAGCGGCGGCTCCAGTCAGTGCGACTTCAAGGGCAGCAAGATCACCGCGTCCCGCAAGGTCCACAACTGGATCTGCGTCTATCTCAAACAGGCGGCCAACCCGCCGGAGGACAAGGAGGACAACATGAGCAAGTATACGGTCTGTCTGGACCCGGGCCACGGGCCGGGCACGGTCAACGGCTCCCCGGACGGGAGCTACAAGGAGCACGAGTTCGCGTGGGACATGTATAGCCGCATTTCCAAGCTGCTGGAGGCCCGGGGCGTCCATACCATCTGCACCCGCACCGAGGACACCAAGCCGTCCCTCACCGAGCGCGCCGGGGTGGCCAACCGGGCCGGGGCCACCTGCTTCCTGTCGCTTCACTCCAACGCGGCGGGGAACGGCGGCTGGTACGATGCCGCCGGCCTGGAGATCTACACCTCCGCCGGGCCGGACAGCGCCCCGCGGAACGTGCTGGCCGGCCACCTGCTGGAGGCCTTCGGGGCCGCCGGTGTGGCGCTGCGGGCCAACACCGCCAAGCATGAGATGTACACCGTCCTGGCCGAGACCGACATGCCCGCCGTGCTCATCGAGTACGGGTTTCACACCAGCAAAACGGATGTGGCCCTGCTGAAGGACAGCACCTACCGGGACAAGCTGGCCGCCGCCACCGCCGACGGCGTGTGCAAGTGGCTGGGGGTGAGCTGGGCCGATGAGCCTCCCGCCGGGGAGACCGACCGGACCATCGTCCAGCGGCGGTTCCAGTTCGCGGATGAGACTATGGACTATTTGGAGGACTACCAGTACGCCGACGCGCTCCTGGAGCGCCTGGCGACCGCGGACTGAGGAGGGACACATGGAGCACATCAACACCCTGAAAGCCACCATCAGTGCCCTCTGCGCCGCACTCACTGCCCTGTGGGGCTGGTTCGGCTGGCTGATCCTGGCGTGGATCGTCTGCATGGCCATCGACTACGGCACCGGCTCCTGCGCCGCCCTCCGGAGCGGTAAGTGGTCCAGCGCCGCCGCCCGGGACGGCATCTGGCACAAATTAGGGGCCGTGGTGGCCGTGATCGTGGCCGCTATCCTGGATCTGCTGATCGGCAGTATCCTGGCCCAT
>DYBS01000032.1 GCA_019418525.1 Clostridiales bacterium | reverse complement strand
TAGTCGGACACGGCGGGGAACTCGATGGGGGCGTACTCCCGGCTGGCCCCCTCGTGGCGGACCGCGCCGGTGGCGATCACCACATCGTCGCTCTTAACGGGCAGGGCGATGCCGCCGCAGGTGCCCACCCGGATGAAGGTGTCCGCGCCGATGTTGTGCAGCTCCTCCATGGCGATCACCGCAGAGGGGCCGCCGATGCCGGTGGAGCAGACGCTCACCTTCTCCCCCAGAAGGGTTCCGGTATAGGTGGTGTACTCCCGGTTGCTCTGTACCTTCACCGGGTTATCAAAGTAGGCTGCGATCTTCTCGCAGCGGCCGGGATCACCGGGCAGGAAACAGTAGCGGCCCACGTCGCCGGCCTTACATTTGATATGAAATTGCAGCTCGTGTTCGTGCATGATAATCCTCCTTGTTCTGACAAAAAACTATTTTTTATTATACCTCCTTTTTTCCATCATTGCAAGATATACAAAAGCATCCTAGCTTTTGTAACCTTTTGTTGTTGCTTTTTTTGTGTGCTGCTTTTAAAATAAAGAATTGTGAATTTCCCCTGACAGGAAAGGTGTGTACCGGATGAAGAAGGCCGTGCTATTTGCCCTGATCGCCCTTTTGGGCGGGCTTGCACTGGGCACCCTGTTCGGCAGCGGGATCTCCTCTGCCAGCCTGAACTCGGTCCGTGCCACCGCAGCGGAGTATCCCGCAGTTTCCGCGCTGGACGCTATTGAGGTAGAGGGTAGATCTACCCTCTACCAGGCCGCGCCGGCCGACGCCGGCACCTCCTGCCTGTCCGACCGTGCCGGACAGGTTCTCGCCGCGCTGAAGGAGAGCGATTATGAGGCCCTGGCCGCGCTGGTGCACCCGGAGAAAGGGGTTACCCTGACGCCTTACTCCACGGTGGAGCCCAGTTGTGACCGCAATCTCCTCCCCGCCCAGCTCGTCCTCTTGCCCGAGGACGACATCCCTTATGTGTGGGGTATTGAGGACGGCACCGGCGCCCCCATTGAACTGACCGGACGGGAGTATTTTGAGCGCTACGTCTTCAATGCCGACTATACTGCCGCCCCTGAGACGGCGGTAGACACCGTTCTGATGCAGGGAAACGCGCTGGAAAATGTGGCCTCCGCCTATCCGGAGGGACGTTTTGTGGAGTATCACTTTCCCGGTCTGGACGAACAGATGGCCGGATACGACTGGTGTTCTCTCAAACTGGTGTTTGAATGCTATCAGGGTGACTGGTATCTGGTCGGCCTGGTGCACAGTGAATGGACGGTATAAAAGCCGAAAAAGAGCCCCTCTCCCTGTGGAGAGGGGCTCTTTTTCGGCAAATTACGCATAATGTCCTTGCATGCGTGTTAAGATTGCGTTAAGATTAGCATGCAATGTGTTGTGGGGCACCTCCGGGCGCTCTGAAAGGATGTATGGAGCTTGAAAATCATCATCGTGGGCGACGGCAAGGTGGGCTTTACCCTCGCCGAGCACCTCTCTCAGGAGGAGCACGATATCACCGTAATTGACACCAACGACGCCGCTCTCCGCCACGCCTCTGAGGCCCTGGATGTCATGTGTGTCAAAGGCAACGGCGCGTCCATTTCCGCCCTGAGAGAGTCGGGTGTGGATGCTGCGGATGTGCTGATCGCCGCCACCAGTATGGATGAGGTCAACATGGTCTGCTGCCTGACCGCCAAGCGGCTGGGCGCCAAGTATACGATCGCCCGGGTACGCAATGTAGAATATGCTATGGAGCTCTCCCTGCTGAAGGAGGCCCTGGGCATCGACCTGGTCATCAACCCGGAAAACGCCGCGGCGGCGGAGATCGCCCGTCTGCTTCGCTTTCCCCCTGCCGCCAATCTGGAGACCTTTTGCCGGGGTCGGGTGGAGCTGATTGGCTTCCGGGTGCGGGAGGAGGACTTTCTGGTGGGACATCCCCTGTCCGCCCAGAGCGGCCAGCTCCAGTCCCTCCCTATGCTGTTCTGTGCCGCCGAGCGGGCGGAGGGAGATGTGGTCATCCCCGACGGTTCCTTTGTGCCCCAGGTGGGGGACCGGCTCTATCTGATCGGCCAGCCTACCGGCCTGACCGCCTTCTTTCGCCTGCTGGGGCGGCACAATCCCAGGTGCCGCAACGTATTTCTGGTGGGCGGCGGACGAATCGCACACTACCTCACCGCCATTCTGGAGCGGCTTGGCATACACGTAAAGATCATTGAGCGCAGTCTGGACCGCTGCCGCCATCTCAGCGAGGTACTGCCCAAGGCCACGGTCATCTGCGGCGACGGCACCGACCAGGAACTTCTGGAGGAGGAGGATGTGACCGCCTCCGACGCCTTCGTAGCCCTCACCGACCGGGATGAAGACAACCTCATTATCTCCCTCTACGCCATGCAGCAGGGCATACCCAAGGTGGTGGCCAAGTCCAACCGCCAGAATTATGCCGGCATCGCCCACGCCGCTGGGCTGGACAGCGTGATCTCCCCCAAGCTGCTGACCGCCGGGCAGATTCTTCAGGTGGTACGCGGTATGCAGAACTCCAAGGGCAGCGTCATGAACGCCCTCTACAAGATCGCCGACGGCCACGCCGAGGCTATGGAATTTGTGGCCAATGCAACCACCCGAAACCGGGACACCCCCCTGCGAGAGCTGCGCCTGAAGCCTGGCATCCTGGTCGCCGTCCTGGTGCACCAGGGCCGTATCGTAATCCCTGACGGCTCCTCTTCCATCGCCGCTGGTGACACCGTGATCGTCATATCCCGCAACCACGGGATTCTGGATCTCAACGACATCTTTGAGGACTCCCTTCTGGAGCTGGGAGGCGACGCATGAACTTCCGCCTGGTCTTCAAGTTGACGGGCAAGACCCTGCTGGTAGAGGCAGGCGCGCTGCTCCTCCCCCTGCTGGTCTGCCTGTTCTACCGCGAAAATCCCCTTCCCTTCCTCCTGTCCATTGCCATGACGGGAGCAGTGGGGCTCGCCCTTTCCCTCATACGCAGCAACGACCACTTTTTCCCCCGGGAGGGCTTTTTCGCCGTGGCCCTCATCTGGCTGCTGATGAGCGCCTTCGGCGCCCTCCCCTTCTTTTTCAGCGGCTTTTTCCCCTCCTATGTGGACTGCTTCTTCGAGTCGGTCTCCGGCTTCACCACTACCGGCGCCTCCGTCCTGACCGCAGTGGAGCCCCTGCCCAGAGGAATCCTTTTCTGGCGCTCCTTCATGCACTGGATGGGCGGCATGGGGGTGCTGATCCTCACCATCGCCCTGCTGCCCAGCCTGGGCGGACGGACCCTGCATGTGATGCGCGCCGAGAGCCCCGGGCCCATTGTGAGCAAGCTGGTACCCAAGACCAGCCAGTCCTCCAAAATCCTCTACGGCATCTACTGCGCCCTCACTCTGCTGGAGGTCTTCTGCCTGCGAATCGCCGGCATGCCGTGGTATGACAGCCTGGTTCACTCCTTCGCCACCGCGGGCACCGGCGGCTTCTCCACCAGAAACCTGTCTATTGCGGCCTATGAAAGCCCTGCCATTGAGGTCATCATCACGCTCTTCATGCTGGTCTTCTCCATCAACTTTGCCCTCTACTTCCTGCTGCTCTGCGGCAAGGTCCGCCAGGCGCTCCGCAGCGACGAGCTGCGCTTCTTTCTGGCCGTGGTGGCTTTCAGCACCCTCCTGATCTCCATCAACATCTGGCCCATGTATCCGGCGGACGGCTCCGCCGTGCGCCACGCCGCATTTCAGGTGGGCTCGATTATCTCCACCACCGGCTTCGCCAGCACTGACTTCAACCTGTGGCCGGAGTTTTCGCGGATTCTGCTGGTGCTGCTCATGTTCATCGGCGCCTGCGCCGGCTCCACCGGCGGCGCCATCAAGTGCTCCCGCGTTCTGCTCCTGCTCAAGTGCATCCGCCGGGAGATCCGGCAGGTGGTGCACCCCCGCTCCGTCAACGTGGTCAAGCTGGACGGCCGGGTGGTAGATGAGGACAGCCTGCGCTCCGTCCAGCTCTTTTTTGCAGCCTATCTTTTCATCGCCCTGGGGGCCACGCTGCTGGTGTCGGTGGACAACTTCTCCTTTGGCACCACCTTCACCGCCGTAGTCTCCTGCATCGGCAATGTGGGCCCCGGACTGGAGCTGGTGGGCCCCATGGGCAACTACTCCGCCTTTTCCGGCTTCTCCAAGCTGGTGCTCTCCCTGTGTATGCTGATCGGGCGCCTGGAGGTTCTGCCTGTTCTCGTTCTCTTTAGCAGAAATGCATGGAAGCGTTCTTAAACCAATCATTCGTTTTTGTCGAAAGCGTCAAATCCTAGGATTTGACGCTTTCTTATCTTAAGATATACTTGCCAAATCACCCCTTTTTGCGTTAATATTATATTGTCTCTTAACGCTGGAAGCCTTGTGTTACAAGGCTTCCAAAGAAAAAAAGGAGTGGGGAAAGTTGTTGGAAAACCTGTTTTGGGTCGGCTTAGTAGGTGCATTAATTGCATTAATCTTCGCCTTAACCCAAGCCAAGAAGGTGCTCAAGTTCTCAGAGGGCACCGAACTGATGCAAAAGCTGGCCGCATCCATCCGTAAGGGCGCAAATGCCTACCTTAAGCGCCAGTATACTACCGTTGCAAAGATCTTTATCATTGTCTTCGTCATTTTGTTAATTTTGGCAGGAGTCGGGATGCTGGACAACTGGTTTATCCCCTTCGCCTTCCTGACCGGCGGCATCTGGTCCGGCCTGGCGGGCTTTGTGGGCATGAAGATTGCCACCTCCGCCAACGCCCGCACTGCCAACGCCGCCCATGAGAGCCTCAACCGGGGCCTGAACGTGGCTTTCTCCTCCGGCGCGGTCATGGGCTTCACCGTGGTGGGCCTGGGTCTGCTGGACGTGTCCATCTGGTTCCACATTCTCAAGTACATCGCAGGGTTTGAGGCCGCCCAGATCGCCCAGACCATGGTCATGTTCGGCATGGGCGCCTCCTTCATGGCCCTGTTCGGCCGCGTGGGCGGCGGCATCTTCACCAAGGCCGCCGACGTGGGCGCCGATCTGGTGGGCAAGGTGGAGGCCGGCATCCCCGAGGACGACCCCCGTAACCCCGCCACCATCGCCGACAACGTGGGCGACAACGTGGGCGACGTGGCCGGCATGGGCGCTGACCTGTATGAGTCCTACGTGGGCTCCATTCTGGCTACCTTCGCCTTGGGCGCCTCCGCCTACGCCGCCGATGGCCTGACCTGGAACGCCATGCTTCTGCCCCTCATCATCGCCGTGGTGGGCGTGGTGTGCTCCGTCATCGGCACCTTCCTGATCCGCACCAAGGAGAACGCCACCCAGAAGTCCCTGCTGGCTACTCTGCGCAAAGGCACCTACACCGCCGCCGTGCTGGCCGCCGTCATCGCCGCCCCCGTCACCTATTACATCATGGGCTCCTGGGGCCCTTACATCGCCATTCTGGCGGGTCTGGTGGCCGGCTGCGCCATCGGCTATTTTACCGAGTACTACACCTCCGACACCTATAAGCCCACCCAGGGCCTGGCCGACTCCACCGAGACCGGCGCCGCCACCACCATCATCGGCGGCATCTCCCTGGGCATGAAGTCCACCGCCGCCCCCATCGTCATCATCGGCGTGGCCATCATCGTCTCCTTCCTGGCCGCCGGCGGTTCCCTGACCACCAATGCGGCCAACTATGGCGAGCTTTTCTCCAAGGGCCTGTATGGCATCGGCATCGCCGCGGTGGGCATGCTGTCTACCCTGGGCATCACCCTGGCCACCGACGCCTACGGCCCCGTGGCCGACAACGCCGGCGGCATCGCCGAGATGAGCGGCCTGGGCGAGGAGGTGCGCAACCGCACCGACGCCCTGGACTCCCTGGGCAACACCACCGCCGCCACCGGCAAGGGCTTTGCCATCGGCTCCGCCGCCCTCACCGCCCTGGCCCTGCTGGTCAGCTATGTGGACGTGGTGAAGGTCAAGGTGGACACGCTGGATCTCTCCATCACTAACCCCGCCGTTCTGGTGGGCCTGTTCGTGGGCGCCATGCTCACCTTCCTCTTCGCCGCCCTGACCATGAGCGGCGTGCAGCGGGCCGCCCAGTCCATCGTGGTGGAGGTGCGCCGCCAGTTTAAGGAGATCGCCGGCATCATGGAGGGCAAAGCCGACCCCGACTACGCCTCCTGTGTGGATCTCTGCACCAAGGGCGCTCTGCATGAGATGGTGGTCCCCTCCCTGCTGGCCATTGTAGTGCCCGTGGTCACCGGCCTGATCCTGGGCGCAGAGGCCGTGGTGGGCCTGCTGGGCGGCGTCACCGTCACCGGCTTCGTGGTGGCCGTGTTCATGTCCAACGCCGGCGGCGCCTGGGACAACGCCAAGAAGTACATCGAGAGCGGCACCCATGGCGGCAAGGGCTCCGACTGCCACAAGGCCGCCGTCATCGGCGACACTGTGGGCGACCCCTTCAAGGATACCTCCGGTCCCTCCCTCAACATCCTGATCAAGCTGTGTTCCACCGTTTCCATTGTGTTCTCCGGCCTGATCACCAGCATCCATCTGCTAGGCTGAAAATCCTGACCTCAGCGCGCGGCATGCCAAAACATGCCGCGCGTTTTTTTACATTGTGACGATTTTGGAAAATTATACTTGACAAACTTTATCCAAAATGATATGTTGTAGCCAGACCAATCAGAAAGGAGTGGAGCGGCTGTGATTACCCGCGAAACCGATTATGCCCTGCGCCTGCTGCGCACCCTGCGGGATGGGGAGCGCCGTACAGCGGCGGAGGCGGCGGAGCGGGAGCTGGTCCCCCAGTCCTTTGCACACAAGATTCTCAAAAAGCTTGCCAGGGCCGGATTTGTGGAGGTAGCCCGCGGCGCCGAAGGTGGCTGTCGCCTGTCGGCAGAGCTCAACCGGGTCACTCTCTACGACCTGATGACCGCTATGGGAGAGGATTCCCGCCTAAGCAGTTGTATGGATCCCACCTATTCCTGTCCCTGGCGGGCCAGCCATGGCGGCTGTACGGTTCACTGCCATCTGACAGGCATTCAGGAAAAGCTGAATGCGGAACTGAAGGCCCACACTTTGGAGGACATTTTGGGTCCGGCAGACTGATTTTTTCGCCTACAAATTGGACTAATTTTATCCACTTTTAATTATGTGTAAGGAGGAAGCAACATGTTGTTCCAGACGACCCAAGCGCATGAACAGTTGCGCGCCAAGATCCGCGCCTTCGCCGAAGAGGAGGTCAAGCCCATCGCCTTCTCCCTGGATCAGGCCAATGAGTTTCCGGCCGAAGCCGTAAAAAAACTGGGGGAGCTGGGCCTGATGGGTATCCCCTACCCCAAGGAGTACGGCGGCGCGGGGCTGGATGCCATTAGCTACGCCATCGCCGTGGAGGAGCTGTCCCGGGTAGACGGCGGCACGGGCGTGATTCTGTCCGCCCACGTGTCCCTTGGCTCCTGGCCGATCTTCGCCTTCGGCACCGAGGAGCAGAAGAAGAAATATCTGGTGCCCCTGGCCAGAGGTGAAAAAATTGGCGCCTTCGGCCTCACCGAGCCCAACGCCGGCTCCGATGCCGGCGGCACCGAGACCACCGCCGTGGACAAGGGCGACCACTGGCTGCTCAACGGCGGCAAAATCTTCATCACCAACGCCCCCAAGGCGGACACCTATGTGGTCTTTGCCGTCACCACCCCGGACATCGGCACCCGGGGCATCTCCGCCTTCATTGTGGAGAAGGGCTGGAAGGGATTCGAGTTTGGCGACCACTATGACAAGATGGGTATCCGCTCCTCCTCTACCGCTGAGTTGATCTTTAATGATGTGAAGGTACCCAAGGAAAACCTGCTGGGCAAGGAGGGTGACGGCTTCAAAATCGCCATGGCCACCCTCGACGGCGGCCGTATCGGCATCGCAGCCCAGGCCCTGGGCATCGCCCAGGGGGCCTATGAGTCCGCCCTGGAGTACTCCAAGGAGAGGGTTCAGTTCGGCAAGCCCATCGCCGCCCAGCAGTCCCTGGCCTTCAAGCTGGCGGACATGGCCACCAAGCTGCGCTGCGCCCGGTTCCTCATCTACTCCGCCGCCGAGCTGAAGGAGCACCACGAGCCCTACGGCATGGAGTCCGCCATGGCCAAGATGTACGCCTCGGACATTGCCCTGGAGGTCACCAACGACGCGGTGCAGATCTTCGGCGGCACTGGTTTCCTCAAAGGTATGGACGTGGAGCGGATGTACCGCGACGCCAAGATCACCACCATCTACGAGGGCACCAATGAGATTCAGCGGGTGGTTATTGCCTCCCACCTCATCGGCAAAATCTCCAAGGGCAGCGGCAGCGGCAGCCGCTCTGTAGCCAAAAAGCCCGCCCCCATCACCGGCGTGCGCAAGCGCCAGCTTTTCCGGGACGGAGCGTCCAAGGACAAGGTGGCCGCTCTGGTGGAGGCACTGAAGAAGGACGGACACGACTTTACCGTGGGCATCCCCATGGACACCCCCATCAACCAGGCTGAGCGGGTGGTCTCTGCCGGTAAGGGTATCGGCGACAAGAAGAACATGAAGCTCATTGAGAACCTGGCGAAAGCTGCCGGCGCCGCGGTGGGTTCCTCCCGCCCGGTGGCCGAGACGCTCAAATATGTTCCTCTGAGCCGCTATGTAGGCATGTCCGGCCAGAAGTTTACCGGCAACCTATACATCGCCTGCGGTATCTCGGGCGCCACCCAGCATCTGAAGGGCATCAAGGACGCCTCCACCATCGTGGCCATCAATAAGAATGGCAACGCCCCTATCTTCAAGAACTGCGACTACGGCATCGTGGGCGATGTCAACGAGATCCTGCCCCTGCTGGCCGCCGCCCTGGACACTGGTGAGAAGCAGCCGGCGCCCCCCATGGTGAAGATGAAGCGGCCTCCCGCCCCCAAGCCCGAGCCCATCGGCAAGCGCTATGTCTGCGGCGGCTGCGGCTATGAGTACATCCCTGAGCTGGGCGACGAGGACGCCGAGATCGCCCCCGGCACCCTGTTTGAGAACCTGCCCGAGGACTGGGTCTGCCCCGAGTGCGCCGAGGGCAAGGATCAGTTCATTGAGGCCTAACGAACAGAAGGAGGAATCGCAATGTATTGCGTGCGCAAGGTAACGGACGATCTGTATTGGGTGGGGGCCAACGACCACCGGCTCCACCTGTTTGAAAACATCCACCCCATCCCCAGGGGGGTTTCCTACAACGCCTATCTGCTGTTGGACGAGCAGTCCGTCCTCTTCGACACGGTAGACTGGTCCGCCTACCGCCAGCTCCAGGACAACCTGGACCACCTGCTGGGCGACAAGCCCCTGGACTGGCTGGTGGTCAACCACATGGAGCCCGACCACGGAGCCAGCGTGGAGCAGATCCTCCGCCGCTACCCCAAGGTGAAGGTGATCTCCACTGAGAAGTCCTTCATGCTCATGCGGCAGTTCGGCTTCCACCCCGACGAGCACGAGTGTGTCGAGGTGAAGGAGGGGGACACCCACTGCTTCGGCAAGCATACCGTCACCTTCGTGGGTGCCCCCATGGTCCACTGGCCCGAGGCCATGGTCACCTTTGACACCACCAACGGCGCGCTCTTCTCCGCCGACGCCTTTGGCTCCTTCATCGCCCTGGACGGCAAGCTCTTCGCCGACGAGGTCAACTTCGACCGGGACTGGATTGACGAGGCCCGCCGCTACCTCACCAACATCGTGGGCAAGTACGGCCCCCACATCCAACTGCTGCTGGGCAAGGCCGCCGGCATTCTGGACCAGATCAAGTTCATCTGCCCCCTCCACGGGCCCGTGTGGCGCAAGGATCTGGGCTACTTCATCGACAAGTACGACAAGTGGAGCCGCTATGAGCCGGAGGAAA
This sequence comes from Clostridiales bacterium, assembly GCA_019418525.1. Lineage (GTDB taxonomy): Bacteria > Bacillota > Clostridia > Oscillospirales > Oscillospiraceae > Pseudoflavonifractor_A. The sequence goes on along the minus strand of DYBS01000032.1, from coordinate 5,882 downwards.
AGGGCGTCATGATCGCCTACGCCTCCATGTACGGCAACACCGAGGCCGCCGCCCAGGCCCTGGCCGCCAGGCTGTGTGAGAAGGGCATCACCAATGTGTCGGTGTACGACGTGTCCAACACCCACGTGTCCTACCTGATCTCCGAAGCCTTCAAGTACAGCCATATCGTACTGGCCTCCGTCACCTATAACCTGGGCATCTACCCGGTGATGAAGAGCTTCCTGGAGGACATGAAAGCCCTCAACCTCCAGAACCGCACCTTCGCCCTTATCGAGAACGGCTCCTGGGCCTGCAAGTCCGGAGATCTCATGCAGAAGTTCATCGATGAGGAGATGAAAAACATGACCGTCCTCAACGAGCGGTTGAGTATGGCCTCCTCTCTCTCCGACGACAAGGCCGTGGAGCTGGATGCCCTGGCCGACGCCTTGGTGGATTCGATTCAGGCATAAAAAGCAAGCAAGAGCACCGCGGAAGCCAAGCTTCCGCAGTGCTCTTGCTTATATACACTTTTTTCGCAGGAGAAAGGTGACGGCAAACCAAACCGCCAGATAGAGGGTGATGGACGCCCCGGCGGAAGAGCCGATATAATAGGAGGTCATCAGCCCCGCCAGGCCGGAGATCACCGCCCCAAGCAAGGAGAACAGGTGATACTGCCGCATGTTCCGGGCCACATTCCGGGCGGCTGCCGCCGGGAGCACCAGCAGGGAGTTAATGACCAGCAGACCCACCCAGGTCATGGATACCGTGACCACCACGGCGATGGCGGCGGAGAACACCGCCTCCTGCCAGAACACCCCCACCCCCCGGCTGTCCGCCAGGGCAGGGTGGATGGAGGACAGCATGAGCTGATTGAAGGAGCACAGCCACAGCAGTACTACAACCAAAAGGATCACCGCCAGCAGGGCGATCTTGGCGGGCTCCACACTGAGAATGTCACCGATGAGCAGGCTGTTGTACTGGGTGAAGCTGCCGCCGCCGAAGGTGGCAATAAAGATACCCAGGGCCACGGCGGTGGAGGAAAAGACGCCGATGACCGTGTCGCTGGCCATATTGGACTTTCGGCGCACATAGGTGAACAGCAGGGCAAACACCGCCGCCAACAGCACCGCCATCCACAGGGGATCGGCCAGGCCGCACAGGGTGCCGATGGCAATGCCGGTAAAGGCGGAGTGGCCCAGCGCGTCGGAGAAGAAGGACATACGGCTCGTGACCACCATGGTGGAGAGCAGGCCGAACAGCGGCGAGATCACCAGCACCGCCAGCAGGGCGTTGCGCATGAACTGCCAGTGAAAGGGCTCCAGGAGCCCGGCCAGGAAATCCATCAGCCCCTCCCTCCTTTCCCCAGGTTCCCTTTCCCCAGGTTCAGGTGAAAGACCTCCTGGAACTCCGGCGAGGCCAGCACCTCATCCGGCGGCCCCACCCGCAGCACCGTGCCCTTGAGGAGAATCACCTTGTCGGCAAACTGGCCCAGGGTGGCGAAGTCGTGGGTGGACAGGAGGATGGACAGGTCATAGCGGGTACGGATCTCGTCCAACATGTCCAGAAGCTGCTTCTCCCCGTCAATGTCCACGCCTGAGAGGGGCTCGTCCAGCACCAGAATGTGGGGCAGCGGCTCCAGCGCCAGGGCCAGCAGCACACGCTGGAGCTCGCCGCCGGAGAGGGCCCCAATCCGCCGGTCCAGCAGGCTCTCCCCATGCACCCGGGCCAGACATGCACCCACTCTGGCCCGCAGGCTCCGGGGGGAGGGCAGGAACACCGGATAGCGGGAGATAGCGGCGGAGAAGAAGTCGAACACGCTGACCGGGTCTCCCCGGTCAAAGCTGGGAGACTGAGGCACGTAGCCGATCAGCGGCCGGGTCTTGTCGCCCCCTGCCCGTTGGAACTCAATGGTCCCGGTGTGAGGCACCTGTCCCAGGATGGTACGGAAAAGAGAGCTCTTTCCCGCCCCGTTGGGGCCGATAAGGGCCACGATCTCCCCGCAGTGCAGGTGGAAGGAAACATCTCTCAATACTTCCTCCCCGCCGAAACTCACCCCAAGGTCGGTGGCTTTCAGACAGCAGGTACCGGCACAGCCGGGCCCTGTGGTTCCGTGCTTGTGTACGCTCATCCCAATGCCTCCGCGATGGTGTCGATATTTTTCTGCATAGCGTCGAGGTAGGGCTGGATGCCCGTGCCGTCGCCGCTCATGATCATGTCCAGTTGGTACACCGCACAGCCGGTCTCCCGGGAAATGGCCCGGGCGGTAGCTTCAGAGCCATTGCGCTCGGTAAAGATAGCTGGAATTTCATATTCCCTCACCAGATCCACAACCTCCTGGATCTCAGCTGCGGAGGCCTCCGCCCCCTCCTCCTCCTCGATGGACTTCAGTAGGTTCAGGCCGTTGTCCAGAGCAAAATACTGAAACCCGTCGTGGAACGTGATCAGATAAGGACAGGCTAGGTTCTCCATTCGTGCGTCATCTTCTGGCACCAAGGCCGCAGCCGCAGCGGCATTTTCACGGTAGCAATCCAGATTTTTCTCGTCCAACGCCCCTAAGCCATGAAGAATATTATTCATCATAACCAGTGCTGACTCTTCACACATCCAGATGTGGGGGTCGTACTCGGTGTCATGGTCGTGGCCCTCGTGGCCCAGGGCGGGCAGGAGCTCAATGCCCTCCGAGCAGTCGATCACCGCCGCGTCAGAGGCCGCCAGGGCGTCGCCCATAAAGTCCTCCAGCCCCGCACCGTTCATCACAAGCACATCGGCCTTCTCGATGGCCCTCATGTCACTGACGGTGAGCGTGTAGTCGTGGAGGCAGGAGGTGGGCTGGTTGACCAGCAGGCTTACCTCCACATCCTCCGCCCCCTCGGTCACCGCTGTGGTGAACAGGTAGACCGGGTAGGTGGTGGCCAGGATGTGAAGCGTGCCGTCGTCCCCCGGTTCGGCGGCAGGAGTACAGGCAGAGAGCAGAAGGCCACACAGACACGCTCCCGCAAGGATTTTTTTCATATACTTCCCCTTATCTCAATAAAACAGGCGATACGCCGGGTAATTCCTACCCGGCATATCGTATTATACCGTATTTTGCCGCCCGTGTAAAACAAATCTTCTCACCGGGCCAGAAATTCCACCGCCCAGTGGAGAGGAAGATAACCCACGGCATAGCTGGCGATATTGGCGCAGGCGGCGTAGGCCGCCCGGCGGAGCCCGCTGTACTCCTTCAGCAGGAACACATAGGCAATCAGCTCCACCAGCAAAATAGGCACCTCCGCCACGAGGAGCACCAGATACTGAAGGGCAGAATCGCCGATGGAAACCAGGTCTGCCGCAATCCACAGGTGGAGCCCCGCCTGGGTGACTAGGTTGACGGCGAGGAACACCAGCCAGTCCCGGCGTGCCCGGAAGCCGAACAGCCACAGCAGCCCACCCTCCACCAGCAGGGTGGGCACCAGGGTGGATAAAAACTGGACGCCGTAGAACCCCGCCGGGGAGGTGGCCCTTGTAATGGAGTTGGTCTCCCAGTCGTACGTCAGATGGGTGTAGAACACCGTGCGGGTAAAGGGCTCGTCCGTGGCCTGGACCCCGTCTGGGCCGGAGACGGCGATACGAAAGGCGCGGGGCAGGCCGTAGTAGGTAAAACGATGGGTACCGTCCTCCCCCGGCCGCAGATCTCCGAACAGAGGAACGCTGGTGCCTCCCGCCAGGGCGGGGTACCAGCCGTCTACCTCCCAGTCCCGCAGCCCTTGGAGAAGATTGGGGTCGTAGTCTGCCGGATCGATGTTTGCATGGTCGCCGGGGTCGGTGACGAGCAGATCCAGGTAGTACTCCCCCGCCGGGGCGTTGACCACCGTGATGGTGACGGCGGGCTTGGGCCCGCTGTCGGCGGAGGCGGTGCCTGGGAGCACCATCAGGCAGAGCAGAACACACACAAGCAATGCAAGGAGATGCCGTCTCATACAAGTCCTCCCTCCTTCCCAACCATACGGCCACATGTAAAGGGCTCCGGAAAACGGCGGGCCGATGAGGGCATCGGCCCCTACGCTTCCCCGCTTTTTCAGGGGCGGGCGGCCACAGGCCGCCCCTACTTGGCGTAGTAGTTGATCAGGCAGCCCGCCAGCACGATGTCCCGCTCCTCGCGGGTCATGCCGGGAAGCTTGAGGGTGACGGGCCGCTCCGTGCCGTTCTGGAGGAGGACGGCCGATACCTCCTCCGCCCCGCCGTCCACGGCGGCGCGGATGCCGGGCAGGTAGATCCGGTCGCCTGGCTGGAGGTTCCAGTCCTTCACGTCTTCGGCGATAAAGGGCAGCATGCCCCAGTTGACCACGTTGGAGCGGTAGCGCTTGGTGGCATACTCCGCGGCCAGGTTGGCCGCGCCGCCCAGCACCCGCTGGCAGGAGGCGGCCTGCTCCCGGGCGGAGCCGTCGCCGGGCTTGAGTGCCATCACAAGGGAGCCCAGGCCGGTATCCGCCGGATCATGGCCCAGCAGGGCCTCCCCCACCCGGGGATCACCAGGATTGGTGCGGCGGAGCCGTTCCACCGCCAGCACCTCCTTGGCCCGGGGCACGTACTGGGGGTCCTTGCGGCTGAGGGCGAACTCGGAGAGCTTGACGGGGTTGGAGCGGTAGGAGGAGGTTTCGCCGGAGGGAATGAGCTCGTCGGTGGTGGTGACGGGGTCATAGATGGCCGAGCACACCGTGAGCAGCAGGTTCTCCGGCAGGGCCACCTGCTCCGGCCAGTCGGCGATATTGGGGCCGAACACCAGCTCCTGGCCGGGGTCGGGCCGCCCCACGCCGAAGTAGACCCGGGCCTTGTAGGGGGTGTCGTCGTAGGCGAAGGGCTCCTCGGCAGGGTCGGCCGGGGGTGCGGGCAGCTCGTCGGCTCCGGTGAGCACGCCGCCGTTGAGGGCGGTGGCGGCGATGCTCCGGGCATCCATGAGGGCCACGTAGGACACCTGCCCGTCGGAGGGCTTGCTCCCCTCCCGGTTGGGGAAGTTACGGGTGGAGTGACGGATGGAGAAAGCCCCGTTGGCGGGCACGTCGCCCGCGCCGAAGCAGGGGCCGCAGAAGCAGGAGCGGATAGAGGCGCCGGCGGCCATGAGGGAGGCGATATAGCCCCTCCGGGTCAGCTCCAGGTTGACGGGCTGGCTGGTGGGATAGACCGACAGCCAGAACTCGCCGGAGCCGATGGCGCGGCCGTCCAGGATCTGGGCCGCCCGCACGATATTCTGGTAGGTACCGCCGGAGCAGCCGGCGATGACTCCCTGATCCACCCGGAATTTGCCGTCCACAATCTTCTCCCGCAGTGAGGCGGGCCGGTTCTTGAGCTTGAGCTGGCGCACCGTGTCCTCGTCCACCTGGTGGAGCAGCTCGTCCAGGTTCTCCTGGAACTCCTGGATGGTGTAGGCGTTGGAGGGGTGGAAGGGTAAGGCGATCATGGGTCGGATCTTGTCCAGCTCCACCTCAATGAGTCCGTCATAGTAGGCCCCATCGGCGGGGGCCTGGGGCTTGAACGCCTCTCCCCGGCCCAGTACGGCCAGGTGTGCCTTCAAGGTATGATCGGCGGGCCAGATGGAGGACAGGCAGGTGGTCTCGGTGGTCATCACGTCGATGCCGGAGCGGTAGTCCATGGACAAGTTGGCTACGCCGGGGCCGAAAAATTCCATCACCGCGTTCTTGACCACTCCGTCTTTAAAGGTGGAGCGGATGAGCTCCAGCGCCACGTCCTGGGGGCCCACACCGGGGATGGGCGTGCCGGTGAGGTAGATGGCGATGACCTTCGGGTACGGGATGTTATAAGTTTTTGATAAAAGCTGCCGGGCCAGCTCCGGACCGCCCTCGCCGATGGCCATGGTGCCGTAAGCGCCGTAGCGGGTGTGGGAGTCGGAGCCCAGGATCATCCTG
>DYBS01000319.1 GCA_019418525.1 Clostridiales bacterium | reverse complement strand
GGGGCCTCCAGAACCACCGGGGCCCGGGGCAGGCTCACGTTGAAGGGCACCGCCAGCCGCAGGGCCACCAACAGCCACGCCCAGCACCGCCACTGGGGCCGGAAGCGGCGCTTCCACACCGGGGACAGGATCAGCAGCAGGGCGGTCACCGCCCCCATGGTGAGGCTCACCTCAAACAGGCCGGACAGGAACTCACGCACCGCCGTCCCCCCCTCTCAGAATCTCCTCCAGCTCCTCCAGATCCCGCCGGGAGATGGCCCGGCTGTCCATGAGGGCGGCCACCAGGCTGGGCAGGGAGCCGCCGTGGAGCCGCTGGAGAAAGGCCCGGCTCTCGGCGGACAGGTAGTCCTCCCGCCGGACGAGGGGGGTATACAGGTTATTCCGCCCCTCCTTCTCCCGCTTCACAAAGCCCCGCTCCTCCAGGCGGGAGAGGAGCTTGAGCAGGGTGGCCGTCTGCCACCGCCTCCCCGCCAGCTCCTCCATCAGCGCGGCGGAGGAGACGGGGTACTTCTCCTGCCGCCACAGGGCCTGCATGACCTCCAGTTCCGCATCCGGCAGCCGTTCCATTCCGTTCACCCTTTCATAAGACAATTGTCTTTTCGCTTTTATTTTACAATTGTCTCATCACTTTGTCAAGAAAAAAGAGCGCGCCGCCGGCGCGCTCTTCTGCTATTTCCGCTCCTTGTCCCGGACAAAGAAGTGCTTCATGTTGGACTGGCCGCCCTGGCGGACGTCCACCTCGAACCGGGGCAGGGCCTTGACCAGCTTGCTCAGCTTGGAGAAGCCGAAGTTGCGGGGGTCGAAGTCCCGCTTCTTGCGCACCAGCAGGTTGGCCACCTCGCCCAGGGGGGCGTAGCCGTCCTCGTCGGCCAGCATCTCCACCGAGTCGGCCAGCAGGGTGATGATCTCCTTGGGCACCCTGGAGGGGGGCTCGGCCTCCGGCGCGGGGGCCGGGGCGGCCTCGGCCCCCTTCTTTCTGGCCGCGCGCCGGGCCGGTTTGGGCGGCTCCTTCGGCTCCTCCCGGGCGGCCTCCTCCGCCCGCTCCTGCTGGGCCGCGGAGCGAATGACCTCAATATACACAAACTTGTCGCAGGCCACAATGAAGGGGTTGGGGGTCTTTTTCTCCCCCATGCCGTACACCTTCTTGCCCGCTTCCCGCAGGCGGATGGCCAGGCGGGTGAAGTCGCTGTCGCTGGACACCAGTACGAAGCCGTCCACCTGGCCGGTGTAGAGGATGTCCATGGCGTCGATGATCATGGCCGAGTCGGTGGAATTTTTCCCTGTGGTGTAGCCGTACTGCTGCACGGGGGTGATGGCGTTCTCCAGCAGCAGAGGCTTCCACGAGGCCAGGTTGGGGGTCGTCCAGTCCCCGTAAATGCGCTTGATGGTGGGGGTGCCGTACACCGCCACCTCGGCCATCACGTCCCCCAGGGCGGAGCGGGGCGCGTTGTCCGCGTCGATGAGCACCGCCAGGCGGAGATCCCTCTCTTCCGACATATCTCCCCCTCCTTACAGCACGAAATGGCAGAACCGGAGCACCTCGTACCAGTCCTCCGCGGCAAAGGAGATGGTCTTGCTGTCCTCCAGCCGGGCGCCGGGGTAAAAGCTACGGCGGTAGGCGTCCTTGTGCTCCTTGTAGCGCACGGTGGCGGCGAACCGCTGGGGCAGGGGTACGGACATGCCCGCCCCTCCGGCGCGCAGGCGGCGCACCGCCTCCTCCGCCCCGGCCCGGATGGCCTCCGCGGCAGCCTGGGGGTGCATGGACAGCACCCCGCCGCCCCGGCCCTCGTTCACCGGCACGGCCACCAGGCCGGGCAGCCAGTCCTGGGCAAACGCGCACAGCTCCCGGTCGCCGGACAGGAAGGCCACCGGCACGCCGAAGTACAGGGCGGTGTAGGCGTTGATGAGGAATTCGCTGGCCGGGACGCCGTTAAGCGTCACCTGGTCGCAGGCGGTGGTCATGGTGTGGGACAGGGGGTTGCCGCCGCAGCAGCCCCAGGCGTGGT
>DYBS01000318.1 GCA_019418525.1 Clostridiales bacterium | reverse complement strand
AGTCCAGATCCAGGTCGCTGTCCAGGCCCTTCACCGATACGAAGCGCCCCGGAACCAGCTCCGGCAGGCCCACGCAGCTCAGCGAGCCGCTCTGGGCCCGGCGCTTGCGCTCCAGCGCCTCCTTTTCCGCCCGCTTGCGGGCCTTCTTCTCCTCCTGGGCATCGGGGTCGGTGATGACCGTCTCATGGGCCGCGCCCACCGCCTTCTGGGCCTCGTCGGCCTGCTCGGAAACCTGGGCTTTCACCGTCTGCTTGTTCTCCGGGTCGAAGCCGATGACGGTGATCTTTAGGTTCTGGTAGAGGGAGTTGCGGGAGAAGCTCATCAGCCCCTCCCCCCAGGTGAGAGTAACGATGGGGGACGTCACCTTTCCCTTTTCCCGGAAATAGGCCGTGTCGTTGAGCACGAAAAACTCCCGGTTGGCCCGGCGGGCCAGGATGCTGTTCACGAACTCATAGTCCGAGGTGGTCTGGGCGATCTGGGTGATCTCGTCGGCGTCGGTGGCGTCCACCGACAGCTTGGAGCACAGGGCCTTGTAGCGGTCCATCACCGCCTGGAAGGCGGCGGAGTAGGTGGTGACCACATGGACCTCGTCCCGGCTGGTCCCCTCCATCATCAGGCCCCGCACATCCATCGCCGTGACGTTGAGCTCCGGGTCAGAGGAAAAATCCACCCCCACGCCGCTGATATAGCCCTGAAAGACCTCCGTGAGGCTGGAGCCGTAGCCCAGGGACAGGCTCACCTTGCTTCCCAGCTTGAGCATGGATTTCACCGAGGAGCGAAAGCCGCTGTTCTTGCGGTCGTAAGCCCCCGCCAGACGGAAGGTCACCGCCGAGGCCTTGTCCAGGGAGAGGGATGCGCTGATGTGCTCCACGCCCACGCCGTCCCCCACCTCTTTGCCGTCGATCTTCAGCCGGCCCACGGGGACCCGGAACTGGCTGTACTTGCGCACCAGATCGGCGTATTGGCAGCTTCCGTCCATCAGGCCCATGGGGCTTCCTCCTCTCTCAGCGCGGCAGGGCGGGCAGCTTCAGCACCTGTCCCGGCCGCAGGTCCAGCGGGTCCAGAAGCCCGTTCTCCCGGGCGATGAACCGCCAGAGCTCCGGGTCGCCGTACTCCTGGACCGCGAAATTCCAAAGGTGCTCCCCCTGGTGGACCGTGCGGTACTTGGTCCGGTCGGGGGACTCAAAGGGGCTCTCCTTCTTCTGGTTGGCCACGTCGGTCACCGACTTCAGCGTCAGCTCCACCCGGGCCCGCACCGGCATGCCGTTGGGCATGAACATGGTGTAGGTCTGCTTCAGGTCGGTGACCACCCCTTTGAAGTGGATGGCCCCCCAGGAGAAGGTCACCGTGGGCGGGCGGTGGAGGGAGCCGTCGATCTGCACCAGCTTGGCCACCTTCCGGGTCAGCAGAGACACGTCGGTGGGGGTGTGGGGCTTCACTTCGCTCAGCTCCGCCGTGGTGTTGACCTCCCGCACGCCGTTCTCCGGCGTGTCGTAGGTGTCAAAAGTGAGGGAGAGGGTCAGCGTGGTGGACGCCCCCGAGAGAAACTGGGTGATGGGCCCCGGAAAGCCGGGGATGCTTTTCTCGGAGTAGTTCACACTCTCCGACAGGTTGTACTCCGCCGGGTTGAACTGCACCGGCAGCCGCTCCTCCCCGCCCTCGGTCTCCACCAGCAGCACCGCTTTTTCCAGCGCCATATCAGGCTCCTCCTCTCATCTTGTACCGGTCTTAAAACAGGCCCCGCCGCTGCCGCTCCAGACGGAGCTGCTGCTCCATCTCCTTCATCACGGCCCGGGCCAGGTTTCGGATCTGCGCCGGGTCCTGCTGCTGGGGCAGGTGGTGCTCCATGGCCTGGCGCACCAGCTTCTCCTGCTGCTCCATCTGCTCCCGCAGCTGCTTCAGGTCCCGCTTCTGTTCCTCCAGCGCCTGGGAGCGGACCTGGTCCTGGCGGCGCAGGAATTGCAGCTCCGGGGCCTGCCGCCGGATGGCCTGTTCCGCGCTCTGCTCCGCCGAGCGGCGGGCGGTTTCCCGCACCGCCTCCCGGCCGGGAC
>DYBS01000317.1 GCA_019418525.1 Clostridiales bacterium | reverse complement strand
CAGCAGGACCTGGAGGAAACGGGCAGTTTCATTCACGGTGTCACTCGTCCCCATGTAGCCGCTGCCGGAGTACAGGGCGGTCAGGAGGGCGCCCACCGTGACGGCCTCACCGTCCGTCATCTCGGTCAGGTCGAAGCCGTCCAGGGCCAGCCAGGTCGCGTCATCCACCATGCCCTCGGTGAGAAGGGACACCAGCGCGCCCCGCAGGTAGCACGTGCCCTCCTCACCGTTGAGGATGAGCTCCAGACCCGCGCCGTCCAGAGCATCCAAAACCTCGCGGTCGGACTCCGACAGCTGAGAAAAGAGGGTGTCGGCCATATCGCCGGCGTCCAGGTCCAGCTTCACACTGGCGCTGACCATCCGGCCGTCCCCGCGGGTGAGGCCCTCGCCGGTGAGGGTAAATGCGGCGGTGTCATTCTCCTTTTCGCCGTACAGGGTGCCGGACAGGCGGAGGATCTCATGGCTCTGATAGACCTGCTCCGGGTCGGCAGACGCCAGAGCTGCAGCCAGCAGGGTGTTCAGGTGGGTGAAATTCCGGTCAATGTCCGCGGCCATGGCGTCCCAGTCGGTGAGGGAGGCCACCTCCAGATCGTCGTTCCACGCCACTTCCAGGCCCATGGCCTCGGCGGCAAAGCGCACGGGGATGTACACCCGCCCGTTCTGGGCGTAGGGAGTGAGGCCCATGTCCACCTCGTGGAGCTGTTCACCCTCGTTCCAGGAGAGGACGGTGCTGTCCACATCCAGCTCCAGCACGTCTCCGCTCTCCAGCGCGGCGGTAATGTGTCCGTTGTCATAGGTCACCTGGGCACCCATGGCTTCGAAAAAAGCCCGGAAAGGCACCATGGTCCGTCCCTCCACCGCCAGGGGGGCGGCGTCGCCGAAGGTCATCCATTCGCCGTTGAGAGAGACGTTGATGCCGTCCAGGTAGGGCATGCCCAGCTCGGTTTTCCACTCCTCCAGATAGGCGTCGTCATCCCACGGGTCGGGGTAGTAGACCTCCATCCAGGCAGTGAGATCGGTGTCGTACCGGTCGATCAGGGACCAGGCGTCGTTCTCGTAGGCGCTCCAATAGGCCCACCACTGGTCCTCGGTCCAGCTCTCGGCGGCCTGGGTCTGCTCCGCCGTCCAGGCATGCCAGGGGCCCGCCTGCTGATAGAGGGCCTCGCCCTCGGCGCGGTATGACTCTTCTTCGCTTATGGGGAGATAGACGCTGGCCGACACCGGGATCAGACCAGCCAGCACTGCCAGGAGAGCACCAAGACTTATTAGCTTTTTCACAAAAATCACCTTCCTTTTAAAAATGGATTTGTGCTTATCTCCAGTATAGCTGGCTGACTAGCTCTTGTCCAGTCCCAGTGCCGACGGAATACGACCGATCCCCCTCTGGACGGAGACGGGCCTCTTGGGGTACAATGGAGACACCTGTGATACAAAGGAGAAATCCCATGGATAAGATCATTTCCATCCTGGCCCGGGAGCTGGGCCGCAGCGAGGAGCATGTGGCCAATGTGGTGCAGCTCATCGACGAGGGCAACACCATCCCCTTCATTGCCCGCTACCGCAAGGAGCTCCACGGCGCCATGGACGACACCACCCTGCGCACTCTGGCCGACCGGCTGGAGTACCTGCGCAATCTGGACAAGCGCAGGGAGGAGGTCAAGGCCTCCATCGAGAACCAGGGCAAGCTCACCGAGGAGCTCGCCGCCGCCATCGACGGCGCGGCCACCCTGGCCGAGGTGGAGGACCTCTACCGCCCCTACAAGCCCAAGCGCCGCACCCGTGCCACCGTGGCCCGGGAGAAGGGGCTTCAGCCCCTGGCCGACCTCCTCTTCGCCCAGGGGAACGACTGCCCCCAGCCGGAGCAGGCGGCGGCGGACTATGTGGACCCGGAGAAGGGCGTGGAGACGGTGGCCGACGCCCTTCAGGGGGCCAGTGACATCATCGCCGAGGCCATTTCCGACGACGCGGAGGTGCGCAAGCGCCTGCGTTCGCTCTACTGGGCCCGGGCAGTGCTGGTCTCCCGCAAGGCCAAGGAGGACACCCCCGACAGCGTCTACC
>DYBS01000316.1 GCA_019418525.1 Clostridiales bacterium | reverse complement strand
GGAGACCCCCACCACAAAGAGCAGGTCCAGGACGATGTTGATCACCGCCGACACCGCCAGAAAGACCAGCGGCGCGGTGGAGTTGCCCACCGAGCGCAGAAGGCAGGCCATGAAATTATAGAGGAAGGTGGCCGGGATGCCCCACAGGATGACCCAGAGGTATGCCCGCATGAGGGCATAGTTCTCCGCCGGCACTTGCAAAAGACGCAGGATCACATCCAGCCCGGCAAAAGACACGGTGGTCAGCACCGCCGTTAGTACCGCGATGAGGAAAAAGGAGGTGCACACGCTCTCCCGCAGACCATCCAGGTCCCTCCGGCCCCACCGGATGGAGAACACCGCCCCGCTGCCCATGGCGAGGCCCAGCAGCACCGACGTGAGGAAGGTCATCAGAGTATAGGCCGAGCCCACCGCCCCCAGGGCCGCGGTGCCCAGAAAGCGGCCCACGATGAGGGTGTCGGCCACGTTATAACACTGTTGGAGCAGATTACCCAGGATCATGGGCAGCGCAAAGCACAGCATCGTGCTGGTCACCGGCCCCCGGGTCAGGTCCCGCTGCATGGTGCTCTCCCCCTTTTATTGGTCGTTACCGCACTATGATACCTCTCACCGTGGAAAACTGCAATGCCCCTCCGGCTTGTGTTTGTGACGGAAACGTGGTATGATACGCCGTAGAATTTAAAGAAACAGGGGAGGAACCCATTATGTTGATCGATTTTCAGCCCCAGGGCGTCTGTTCCCGCCGGATGCTCATCGACCTGGAGGACGGCGTGGTCCGTGACCTGCAGGTGGTCGGCGGCTGCCACGGAAACCTTCAGGGCATTTCCGCTCTGGTCCGTGGAATGAAGGCCGAGGACGTGGTACAGCGCCTGAGCGGTATCTGCTGCGGCGCCAAGCCCACCTCCTGCCCCGACCAGCTGGCCCGGGCGCTGGAGCAGGCTCTGAACCACGCGGAGACGGCACAATGAACTACCAGGTACAGACGGTGATGGCACCGGACGGCCGGTCCGCCCCTCTCACCCTTTACCTCTGGGACAATTCGGTGGAGCTGGATGACGGCCTGCTCCGGCCCCTGGTCCTCCTCTGCCCCGGCGGCGGATACGCCATGACCTCCGACCGGGAGGCCGAGGGCATGGCCCTGCGCTTCGTGGCCATGGGGGTCCACGCGGCGGTGCTGCGCTACTCGGTGGCCCCGGTGCGCTTCCCCACCGCCTTACACCAGCTCGCCCGGGCCGTGGAGCTCATCCGCGCCCATGCGGCGGAGTGGTATGTGGACCCGGAGCGTATCGTGGTCCAGGGCTCTTCCGCCGGTGGGCATCTGGCCGGCTCCCTGGGCGTGTTCTGGAACGCGGACTTCCTGGCCCGGGACTTGGGCACCCCGGCGGAGCTGAGACGCCCCAACGGGCTCATCCTCAGCTATCCGGTCATCACCTCCGGCCCCTTCGCCCACCGGGGCAGTTTTCAAAACCTGCTGGGCGAGCGGGAGGGGGAGCTCTCGGAGTTTGTCTCTCTGGAGCGCCAGGTGGGCCCTCAGGTGCCGCCGGTCTTTCTCTGGCACACCTACACCGACCAGAGCGTGCCGGTGGAAAACTCCCTGTTGTTTTTAAGCGCCCTGCGGAAAGCCAATGTGTCCACCGAGTTCCACCTCTTCCCGGTGGGACGCCACGGACTGGGCACCGCCGGCCCTCTCACCGCCGGGCGGGACAACGCCGGGCTCCAGCCGGAGTGCGCAGTGTGGATGGACCTGGCCGAGACCTGGCTGAAAGGTCTGGGAAATCGATAACCGCCCCTGAGCGCGGACCGTTTTATGGTCCGCGCTTTTTGCTGGAAAAAATTTTGCAGATATCGGAACTTTTTGGTCGCCCCCTTCGTCAAAGGCTGTGTGAACCCGAAACGGGCACCAATCAAATTCGATTACCAAAGGAGTTTTGCCCCTATGAATTATCGTTTTCTCTCCCTCGCTCTGGCCGGCGCCCTGTCTCTGAGCCTGCTGGCCGGCTGCGGCGGCAACGGCGAGTCTGTGGCCCCCTCTGAGGACGTCTCCACCCCCCAGGTCAGTGAGAG
>DYBS01000315.1 GCA_019418525.1 Clostridiales bacterium | reverse complement strand
CCTTCCGGGTCCAGACCGCCCAGCCCATCCGGGTGGGGGACGAGCTTTCCCACTGGTGGGCCATTCTGCGGGTGAAAGGGGAGAAGGAGCCGTGAGCGGACTGGAGCACGTGCGGGACTATCTGGCCGAGTATCTCAGCGGTCAGGGCGTGAATGCTGTTACCGCCTGGTCGGACCGGCCCAGGAGCGAGGCGGACGGCGCGGTGTGCGCTGTGTCCCTGCGCAAAGGGCAGGCCGTGGGGGTGGGTTTCTGCGACTACCTGGGGGAGCGGTACGACACCGAGCGGGGGCGCTGGGTGGAGCTCTACGGCAAGCGGGTGCGGCTCACCTTCGGGCTGGATTTGTACGCCCCGGCGGGTGCGGAGGTTGGAGAGCGCGCCATCCGGGCTGCCTTCGACACCCTGGCCGGAGCCCTTCAGGGCGGCGGACCGTCCGGGCTGAAGCTGGAGGAGTTCTCCTGCGGCGAGACGGAATTTCTGGAGACGGAGGGGCGCTACCGCTGCCCCGTGGAGGCGGCCTATCAGTCCTTCCTCTACGCGGTGGCCGACGAGGGCGGCTCCTTCCTGGACTTTGAGGTGAAGGGAGTTATGCAGCATTGAGTGAAATGACAGTCCATGAGCGTCCGGGGGTCTACTCCTCCTACGACGCGTCGGCGGTGGTGAGCAGCAGTGGCGGCAGCGCCACCGTGGGTCTGGTGGCCGTCTCCACCGGCGGCGAGGAAAGTACCCTCTACAAGTGGAGCCGCTATGAGGAGGCCGCCCAGGCCTTTGGGGAGAGCGACCCCCTCACCGCGCTGGTGCGGCTCCTGTTCCAGAACGGCGCGGGAGCGGTGTACGCCGTGCCGGTGCGGAATCAGGAGGGCTATGAGGCGGCCTTCGCCCTGCTGGCGGCGGAGGAGGGCATTTCCATCGTCACCTGCGACAGCACCGAGGCCACCGTCCACCAGGCCCTGCGGGAGAGCGTCAACGAGGCCTCCCAGGCCCGGCGAGAGCGCATCGCCGTGGTGGAGGGGGCCTCCGGCGAGAACGCCCAGACGCTGGCCGAGCGAGCCCAGGCCCTCAATGCCGAGCGCGTGGTGCTGGTGGGTCCCACCGCGGTGGGCGAGCAGAGCGGTCTGCTGGCCGCGGCCGTGGCCGGAGCCATCGCCAAGGAGAGCGATCCCGCCGTGCCTCTGGGGGGCGCTACCCTCAGCGGCCTGAGCGGTTTGAGTCAGAAGTATGGCGACAGTGAGATCGACGTGCTGGTGAAGGGCGGCGTCACCCCCGTGGAAGAGGTGGGCGGCGTGGTTTCCGTGGTGCGGGGCATCACCACCCGCACCAAGACCGGCGAGGCCGGGGATACCACCTGGCGGGAGCTGACCACCATCCGTATCGTGGATGACGTAATCCCCACGGTTCGCAATTCCCTGCGCAGCCGCTTCCGCCGGGCCAAGAACACCGAGCAGAGCCGGGGGGCCATCCGTTCCCAGGTGGTGCTGGAGCTGGAGAACAAGCTCAGCCGGGAGATCATCACCGGTTACGGTGAGGTCACCGCCCAGGCGGATGCGGAGAATCCCACCGTGTGTGTGGTGGAGTTCTCCTTCACCGTGGCCCACGGCCTCAACCAGATCTGGCTCAGCGCCCACATCACCGTATAAGGAGGAAATGCCATGGAAGTGACGGGTTTTCCCACCAGCAGCGACATCTATCTGGAGGTGGACGGCACCAAGGTGGCGGTGGTGCAGAGCTACGCCGCCAAGAGCACCCGCACCAGCCAGACCGTGGAGGCCTTCGGCGAGGATGAGCCGGTGGCCACCATCCCCGGCCAGCGGACCCACGTCATCGAGCTGACCCGGCTCTACGCCACCGACGAGGCCATCCGGGACGGCATCGATTTCCACAGCCTGAGTGATTTCAGCCTGGTCATCTGTAAGCCCGACCGGAAGATCATCTATTCTGGCTGCCAGTGGAGCAGCATCAGCGAGACCGGCGCGCTGGGCGCCATGGTGGTGGAGAAGATCATCATTGTGGCCTCCAAGCGCATCGAGACGGCGGCGTGAGCGGGAAACTGGACGCCCTGAGGGCCGG
>DYBS01000314.1 GCA_019418525.1 Clostridiales bacterium | reverse complement strand
CCAACTGAATCCGGACACACCAAAGGCGCCGCTCCCATGGGAGCGGCGCCTTTGGCGAACAAGGAGGACGGGTCTTTAAAAAAGCCCGTCGGAATAACAGTTTTCGCAGGGGGTTGCTTCCCCCTCTGGAGTCAGGGGCTCCGGAGTCGGGGCATTTCCGTCCAGGTAGGCCCTCCACACCGGGCGGAGGATGGTGCATTCCCCCTCCCGGCGCTGCTCCAGCAGCTCCAGGGGCAGCGTCACCGTGCGGAAGGTCCGCCGATACTCCCCGTCCCGGAGATAGCCCAGGCGGGCCTCCACGGCAGAGAATTCCTCCGGTTCCACCGGGAGGGTGAAGGCGTAGCAGCCCCGGAGCCGGTCCGGGTCCACCCCGGTGAGGATGGTGTTGCCGTTGCGCAGGCAGAAGCGGAAGTAGTCCACCCCCACCGCCCAGACCTCGGCCCGGTCCACCCCTACGGCGTCCAGACAGAAGGCATGCAGGTCCTCCGCCGGGGCAAAACGGTACTCCCACCGGTGCTCCGCTCCGGGACCGCGCCCAGCGGGCGCACGGCGGGGCTTGCTGAGCGTACGGTGTGCCATGGCGGACCTCCTTCCGGGATATACGGTGACAGGTTTCTTGTGTTGTCCTCTATGATACACCTCATTGGTTACTTTTATGGTTACATTTTACCTTTAAGTTGTACAAACTTAAAATTATAAAAAATGTCGATGTTTTTGTAACCTCTTCTATGGAAGAAAAAACCAGCGCACCGCGGTTGCGGCGCGCTGGTTTCGTTCTGATTTTAACCCTTGGGGCCGAACTTGTCCCAGTAGCCCATGAAGAAGATGATGAGCACGATGATGGGCAGCACGTAGGTGAAGTACACCCGGAACATGGCCGGGAACCGGACACCCTTGCCCTGGTTGGCCTCTTTGAGGAAGTTCTCATAGCCCCAGCCGAACTTGGGGGAGACACAGCAGAACAACAGGTAGATCACCGAGCCCAGGGGCAGCAGGTTGTTGCTGACCAGGAAGTCCTCGAAATCCATGATGCCCATACCCAGCAGCTTCACGCCGCCCCACAGGTTGTTGCCCAGCAGACACGGCAGGCTCAGCAGGAAGATGAGCACCAGGTTGGCCAGCACGGCCTTGCTCCGGGGCATGTTCCACTTGTCCATCCAGCAGGCCAGGATGTTCTCAAACACGGCCGTGACGGTGGACAGGGCGGCGAAGAACAGGAACACAAAGAACAGCGCGCCCCACAGCCGCCCGCCGGGCATGGCGTTAAAGACATTGGGCAGGGTGACAAAGATCAGGTTGGAGCCCTGGTCGGGGCTGATGCCGAAGGCGAAGGCGGAGGGGAAGATGATGAGGCCGGAGACAAAGGCCACGCAGGTGTCCAGCACGCCCACGTTGATGGCCTCGCCAAAGAGGCGGCGCTCCTTGCCGATGTAGCTGCCGAAGATAGCCATGGCGCCGATGCCCAGGCTCAGGGTAAAGAAGGCCTGGCCCATGGCGGCGTACACCGCCTCGCCCAGACGGAACTGGCCCTGGGCGTTGTACATGAGGTTGTGGAAATTGGGTACCAGGTAGAACTTCAGGCCCTCGCCCGCGCCGGGCAGGGTGACAGCCCGGACGGCCAGCACCACCAGCAGGGCCAGCAGGCACAGCATCATGACCTTGTTGATCTTCTCTACGCCGTTCTGAAGGCCCCGGCTGCACACCAGCATGCCCAGCACCACCACGATGGCCATAAACACCACCTGGATGCCGGGGGTGGCCACCATCTGGCCGAAGGCGTCGGTGACGCCCTGGGTGTCCAGGCCCTCAAACTGGCCCAGCGCCATTTTGAAGAAGTAGAGCATCAGCCAGCCGGCGATGGTGGTGTAGAACATCATCAGCAAATAGTTGCCGGCCATGCCGAACCAGCCGTACCAGTGCCACTTGGTCCCCTTGGGCTCCAGCTGCTGGAAGGACACGATCACGCTCTTCCGGCTGGCCCGGCCCACGGCGAACTCCATGGCCATGATGGGCAGGCCCATGATGACCAGAAACGCCAGATAGATCAGCACAAAGGCCGCGCCGCCGTACTGCCCCACGATGTAGGGG
>DYBS01000313.1 GCA_019418525.1 Clostridiales bacterium | reverse complement strand
CCGATGTACTTGCTCACCAGGTCGAGCTGGGTGGCGGGGACGTAGAGCGTGTCGGTGCCGGCGTAGGCGATTTTGAGGTAATCCTTCTCCACCCCGTCCACCTGCATCTTCACCATGGCCTGGAAGCGGCCGATGCCGTGGTGCTCGTGGACCACCAGGTCGCCGGGGGAGAGGTCGGCGTAGGACTTCAATTTGGAGCGGTTGGTGACGCTCTTACGCTTTTTCTTGGCCGGAGCGCCGCCCCCCTCGGTGAGGATGGCAAAGCGCAGGTCGGGGAACTCCAGACCCGCCGACAGGCCGCCCACCGCGATGACCGCCTTGCCGGGGGCAGGGAGCTCGTGGAGTTTCACATCTAGGGCGGTCTTGACCCCCTGCTCCCGCAGGAGGGTCTGCAGATTCTCCGCCCGCTGCTCGCTGGCGCAGAGCACCACCGAGCGGTAGCCCTCGTCCATGTAGTGGGAGAGGTCGGACACCGCCGTCTCCAGGCTGGTGCCGTAGGAGGGGAGCTGTTTGGCCAGCACGGAGAGGAGCGTCTTGGGCCGTTGGGGGTAGGAAGAGGCGGTAAAGGAGTCCAGATAGACCACCGGCCAGTCCAGGAGCGTCTCCATCCGCTCCTCCAGGGGGGCGGCGAATTCGCCCACGTCCCCGGCCAGAGTGCCGTTTTCCACCAGGGCGGCCACATCCTCCCCCAGCTGCCAGAGGTAGTGCTTGCCCCGCTCGGCCACACGGCTGCTCTCGGAGAAGAGCACCACCGCGTCGGCGGGGAAGTAGTCGGCGGCGGTGGCCAGGTCCGGGTAGATGAGGGGGAGATAGCGGTCGATGGCGGGGAAGGAGGCGCCGTTCTGAAGCCGCTCCAGGTCCTCCTCCAGGTGGCCCAGCAGCACCGACTGGTCGCCCTTCCGGCGGCGGACCCGGCCGATGAGCTTTTCCAGGGTCCCGCACAGGCCGCCCAGGCCCCCGGGGGAGAGCTGGGGCAGCACCTCGGCGGCGGGGAGGATCACCGCCTCAGAGGCGTTCTCCACCCGGCGCTGGGTGTTGACGTCGAAGAAGCCCATGGCGTCGATCTCGTCCCCGAAGAACTCGGCCCGGACCGGCCGGTCGTGGGCGGGAGAAAAGAAGTCCAGGATGCCGCCGCGCAGGGCAAACTGGCCCACGCCCTCCACCTGCTGGCCGCGGACATACCCCGCCGCGGTGAGGAAGGCCGTGAGCTGCTCCAGGTCCTGCACGTCCCCCGGGCGGAGGACCCGGGAGGAGCGGCGGAGCACCTCGGGGGGCAGGGTGCGCTGCAAGAGGGCCTCCGCCGTGACGATGGTGACCGGGCTCTCCCCGGCGGCCAGGGCCCTCAAAGTGCTCAGCCGCCGGTGCTCCCACGGGCGGGACACCACCGCCGCGTGGTGGAAGATGAACTCCCGGGCGGCGAGGGTGCGCACCCCTTCTCCGGTGAGGGCGGCCAGATCCCGCTCCAGCCGCTGGCCCTCCTCCTCGTCGGCGCAGAGCACCACGATGGGCCGTCCGGTCTCCCGGCGGACGGCGGCGGCCACATAGGCCCGATGGACCGGCAGAAGTCCCGAGAAGGCCGCCGGGCAGGCCCCCGAGTCGATGGCGGCCAGCAGCTGCTGCAATTCGGGTAAGTTCTTCAAAGCCTGTACCAGAAGCTGCACAGACCGCACCTCCTTTCTGAAAGGTAAAATATGGAATCTACAAAGCGCAGAAAGCCCCCGCGGCCCGGCAGAGCCGGGGGGAGTCTATCTACGCAAGTATAGCCCGATTTGTCCACATCGTCAAGGGAAGTTGGGGATATCTTCAACCATTCAGGGCCCAAACACCGTAGTTGAGGTACCCCGCAAAGGTGACCCACAGGAGGTAGGGGACCTGGAGCCAGGCGGCGGCGGGGCTGACCCGGGCGAAGGCGCGGATCATGCCCAGAATCAGGAGCCACAGCACCACCAGACACACCAGCGCCGCCAGATAGGCCCCTTTGCCGAAAAAGAGCAGGCTCCACACGAAGTTGACGGCCAGTTGAAGGGCCCAGAGCGGGGCGGCCCGCTCCGTACCTGGGCCGCCCCGGTTCACCACCAGGACCAGGCCCAC
>DYBS01000312.1 GCA_019418525.1 Clostridiales bacterium | reverse complement strand
CCACCATCCGGGTGAAGGGCATAATGGCCACCATCAGAATGATGAAGGGGACGGACCGGCCGATGTTGACGATCCAGTCCAGCACCCGGTAGACGCCCCGGTGGGGCCGGATGCCGTGGGGCTGGGTCAGGATCAGGGCCACCCCCAGAGGGAGGCCGATCAGATAGGCGAATGCGGTGGAGATCACCACCATTACCAGGGTATCCCAGACACCATCTGTCAACACATTACCGTATTCGGCCCAGAAGGCTGCAATAGACTCAAACATGGTATTCCACCTCCTCCGCAGAGACATTGGGCTGCGCCCGGATATAGCTGAGGGCTTTGGCGGCCTCATTGGGGTTGTCCGGCAGCCCAAGCAGCATGGTGCCGAAGGCCCTGCCCTCGATGTTGCGGGTGTCGGCACCCAGAATATTGACCTTCACCCCCAGGTCGATGGCGAGAGACGCGATCAGGGGCTGATACGCCGTACCGCCGTTGAAGGCCACGCGGACGGCGTGAGTACCTGCCGGATACTGTTCCAGGCTGACGCCACCGGGGTACACCAGCCGCCGGGCCGCATCCGTATGGGGATTGGAGAAGATGTCCTCCACCTTGCCCTGTTCAGCCACCACACCGCCGTCCAGGATCGCCACCCGGGAGCAGATCTCTTCGATGACGCTCATCTGGTGGGTGATGACCACCACGGTGACCCCAAGCTTCTCGTTCAGGTCCTTCAGCAAGGCCAGGATGGAGGCGGTGGTGGTGGGATCCAAGGCGGAGGTGGCTTCGTCACACAGCAGGACCTTGGGGTCCGTGGCCAGGGCCCTGGCGATGGCCACCCGCTGCTTCTGTCCGCCGGAGAGCTGGGAGGGATAGGCATCCGCTTTCTCCCGCAGGCCCACCAGGTCCAGCAGCTCCAGGGCCCGCTTTCTGGCCTGGGCAGCGGGGGTACCGCTGAGCTCCATGGGGAAGCAGACGTTTTTCAGCACCGTCCGCTGCATTAGCAGGTTGAAGCTTTGGAAGATCATAGTGACGTTCCGACGGGCCAGCCGCAGCTCTTTTTCGCTAAGGGCCGTCATATCCTTCCCGTCCACGATCACGGTGCCGGAGGTGGGACGCTCCAGCAGGTTCATGCACCGCACCAGGGTGCTCTTGCCGGCGCCGGAGAGACCGATAATTCCGAAGATCTCCCCCTTCTGGATGTCCAGGCTGATGTCCTCCAGGGCATGGACGGCGTTTTCACCCGTTCCAAAGGTCTTGTACAGGTGCTGAATTTGAATGATAGACACGGGATAACGCTCCTTTCCGGTGAATTCTGGCAATAAAAAAGTCCTTGAGACAAAAGTCTCAAGGACGACGGAATTCGCCGTGGTACCACCTTGATTCGCACGCTTCCTCACGAAAGCGGCCTTGGGGAGTGCAAACACACTCCTGCGCTGTGACGTGCGCCCACGTCGTGACCTATGCCGGGACGGCGGTCGGCCACGCAACTCCGAGACCATGTTCTCCAAGCCCTTCCAGACCTCTTCTCACCACACGAGGCTCTCTGCGCTGTATCTGCCTGGGTACTCTTCTCTTCATCGTCTTTTGCTATCAGGTTATTCAATAACTGTCTCATAGTTTATCTGATAACACCGGAAAAGTCAACAGGGCAACCTGCATAGAAATCCAGGCAAAAGACATGTGGTTCTGTGAGTTTCCACAAAGCGGCGTCGGGCGCTGTCGAAACCGGGAATTTTTTCAAGAGAAGAGGCAGTATCGGATTGCAACTGCTGGGCAAAACTGCTATCATAAAATCCACAAGACCCAGGAGGATGGAGGAACGGCGTTGAGGCGGAAGCGGGATCGGAATTTTGGCATACGCTGGCTGCGGGACCTGCTGTGCGGCGTCCTGATCGGGGCCGGCGCCATCCTGCCGGGGGTTTCCGGCGGGGTGCTGGCGGTGGTGTTCGACATCTACCGTCCCTTTATGGAGGTGCTGACCCATCCCCGGGAGGCCATCCCCAAATACTGGCGGTGGTTTCTGCCCATCGGGCTGGGGTGCGCCATCGGCTTTCTGGGCTTTGCCAAGGGCATCGCCGCGGCCATCGACGTGTCCAGCACCGTCACTACCTGGCTGTTCATCGGCCTGATCGTGGGCAC
>DYBS01000311.1 GCA_019418525.1 Clostridiales bacterium | reverse complement strand
GACTTCCGCTGCCCCCAGATAGAGGTAGCGGTCCCCCCGCCGGGTGCCCAGCGGGGTGGGATGGACCTGGAGATCCGTCTCACCCCGCTCCAGAATGGGCTGTACAAAGGCCCGGGTGTCACTCTGAGCGCCGTCGCGGTCTGTAACTGTCACACTCTGGCCGTAGCGGCGCAGCATGGTACCCAGCAGGGCCCGTTTCATCCCCTCACCCCCCGGAATACGAACCCGCCATCGTTGAGCCAGGGGGCCATCACCCTCTGGGCCTGTCCACGGAAGGCGGTGCTCTTTCCGCTTCCGCCGCTCTGGATCGTGAGGTCTCCGGCAGAGAAGCGCTCCACCTCGCCTCCCTCCTCCAGCCCGGCCAGGGCCAGAAAGGCCCCGGCCAGGGAGAGGGCCTCGCCGCAATCGGCCTCGGTAACGCCGGGGCGGAGTCGGCGGCGCAGCTCCGACTGGGCGGCCTCACAGAGGATCTCCAGCTTGGGCCAGTCGCTCTCCGGCACGTCCCCCAGCACCTTGGCCAGGCTCAGACAGTCCTCCACGGCTCACGCCCCCAGGCGGAGCACCTTGCCCGCAGGGACAAAGAGCTTGGCAAAGCCGGAGATGGAGGTGATGGCGGCCCGCTCCAGCTGCCGGTCGATGAGCTTGTCGTACTCCACCAGCACATCGGAGCCCTGCACCATTTCCAGGGCATACCGGCGGTCCAGGCCGATGAGGGTGCCCGCCTCCAGGGCGGAGGTGCGCAGGAGCTTTGCGCCCAGGGGGGTGTCCAGGGTGCCGGTGCCCTGGAAGTTGAGGCCGGTCAGGGGATTCTGCAGCTCGGTCATCTTGAGCATCTGGCGCATCACGTCGCCGGACACCAAAAGGGTGTTCATCTCATAGGGGTCGAACTGGGCCCAGAAGTCCACCAGGTCGTCGTAGGTGAGGGTACCGGCGCTGCCGCCGATGGGCTCACTGCCCACAGTGAACTCCTCGGCGGGGTTCTCGTTGCCGTCGCCGTGGATGAGCACGTCGATGGCGTCCTCCAGGTGCATCCGGTTGATGTGGGCGCCGATCTGCCGCAGGGTGACCGAGAAGAGATCCAGCTTCTGATAGCGGATGGCCTCATAGGGGGCCACCAGCATACGGCCCCGCTTGTGCAGGCGCACCAGGTTGTTCTGGCTGCGCACCTGAGTCTCGGGGATGGCCGCGCCCTCGGCCACATGGCGCAGCTCCTTCTGCTCCTCCTCAGGGACCGAGGCGATGGAGCGGTAGTCCATACCGTCGAAGCGGGTGGTGGCGGCGGTGATGTAGGGCAGAAGGTTGGCCTCGTCCATACCCTGGCGCACCGACCGGGAGACATACTCGGGGAAGAGGACGGCGGACTGGGCGGTGGCGAAGAACTTCTCCACCACGTCGCTGCCCGCGCCCTTCACCTTGATGTCGAAGCGCTTGAGCTGCCGCTGGAAGGCGTCCAGGCCCTCCAGGCTGGTGCCCTTGTAGCACTCGGAGGGGTCCTCCCGCTCCAGCACCTGGGTGAAGGAGCGGCCGGTCTCGTGGTACATGCCCTTTTCCAGGCGCAGATTGTCAAAGGAATAGCTCATCTGATCCTCTCCTCTCGTTTAGAGCAGCACGGTGGCGCTCTCACTGTCAGTCTCGACCACCAGGAAGGCGCTGCCGCTCTCGTCCTGCTTCACGCCGCCGCTGCCGTCGGCGGAGAGCTTCACGGTGCCCACGCTCAGGCCAGTGGCCTTGCAGCGCACAAAGCCCGCCACCTGCACGGCGGCGCAGCCGTTCTTCACCGCCACCGCCACGGCGTTCAGGGGGTCACTGGCGGCGCAGGGGGCCACCTCGCCGTTGGCGGTGATCTTCACGGGCATACCCACCTCCACGCCGTCCTGGGCGGTAAAGGTGGCGGTCACCTGACCGATGCCGTCAAAGGAAACTTCTTTTTTCATGTCCATCCTCCCGTCTTGTTAAATGCGGAACATCTCGTCACCGCGCTCCGGCGCTTCCGCGCCGCCGTAGCGCAGCTGGGTGCCGCCGGGATAGAGCCCCTCCAGGCGCTCCTCATAAGCGCTCTTGAGGGCCTCCAGCTCCCGCTCTTCCAGGCGCTCGGTGATGCGCTCCAGGGTGGGGGCATCCAGGGC
>DYBS01000310.1 GCA_019418525.1 Clostridiales bacterium | reverse complement strand
CCCTCTGCCTGTCGGAGCACCCGGTCACCGGGGCGGAGCTGGACTTTGAGGCGCCGCTGCCCGCCGATATGGCCGCGCTGCTGAATGAAAACTGAGCGAAACCGACAGAGGGGGACCTGATTACAGGTCCCCCTCTGTGCTACTCCCCGCCGCAGCGGCGGCACAGCCGGTGCAGATGGGCCAGGCGAAAAAACAACGGGCCATCCAGCACCCCGGTCTGGGCCTGGCCCAGCATCCGCTGGAGCCAGAGCACGTTCTGCACCGAGGTCCCGGAGTGCCGCCCGTCCACGGGGCCGGGCTGGGGGCCGTCCAGGGTCTGGGACAGTTCCAGAAACATGGCCTGGGCGGGCTGGAGGGCGGAGCTGCGTCCGCCGGGGGATATGGGAGTCCAGTCGTACATGAAAAGAGCCTCCTTTCATCAGGGCAGCAGGGCGGCCAGCGGTAAGGTCTGTCCGTCGATGATGACGGTGTCCCGGATACCGGCATAGGCCTGATAGATGGCCTCCCAGGTGGCGCGGTCCACCTCGCCGGTCTCGGGGAGCCCCTGGGCACGCTGAAAGGCCAGCACCGCCTGGCGAGTCTCCTCGCCGTAGATCCCGTCCTGTTCGGGGGCGGGGACCTCGGCATAGAAGGAGGAGAGCACTTGAAGCAGATATTGGAGCACCCGCACCCCGCCGCCCCGGCTGCCGGGAGCGAGCAGGCCGTCGTCCAGCTGGAGGAGGGAGTCCTGAAAATCCACCTGCCCCTCGCTGACCAGCTCCGACAGGTCCCGGATGCCCACATAGAGGTAGACCAGGCGGTACCAGGTGGCCTTGCCCACTACGCCGTCCACCGCCAGACCAAAGACCTCCTGAAAACGGCGCACCGCGTCCTCTGTCTGCCGGTCGAAGATGCCGTCCACCTCGTCGATGGTGGGGATGGCGGGGTAGTCCCGGGCCACTTGGTTGAGCATGGTCTGGAGCTGGGCCACATCCGCCCCTCGGTCACCCCGGCGCAGGGGGGAGCCGGGGTAGGAGTTGACAATGCCCAGCACCGGCGCGTCGGTGACCAGCTCGATGTCGGGGCCGTAGTAGAAGCGCAGGATGGCCATAGCGTCGTACCCCTCCTGGGCCAGGGCCTGGCTGCCCCACTGGGAGAGCCCGGCGCAGGTGGTGGTGGTACCGTTGCAGAACTTGGCCGCCAGAGGCTCGATGAAGCCCTCACGCCGCAGGTAGGAGGTGAAGAGCTCATCCACCAGGCGGTCGATATTCTCATAGGTGCTGCGGCCGTGGATGTACTTTTGGTCGTAGGCGGTCTCGGAGGTGATCTGGAAGGGGTAGCCCCGGCTGGGATAAAACTCCGTGTACACCCGGTTGAGGGCAAAAGAGATGATGGCCAGGATGTTGGCCTCCAGGGCGGCGGGCTCCCAGGTGGGGTAGATCTCGCTGGAGGCCACGTTCTTCACATAGTCGGGAAAGGGAACGGTGACGTTTTCGGCACTGCTGCCCGGCGCGCCCAGGTGTACCGTGATGGTGCGGGGGATGTATGGAACAGGGGGTACGGCCATGGTTTCACCTCCTCAGAGCGCGGGGGGCGTGATGACGGTGGTATTGCCATTGGTGGAGCCGATGTTCTCCGGCCGGGAGAGGGGGACCAGCTCCACGTCCTGTACGGTCTCCACGCCGGGGTAGATCTCGATGCCCTCCACCACCTGGTAGCCGTAGCCCGGCGCCTCGCACCAGAGGGTGACCAGGGTGTAGGGGGTCTCTCCGCCCGGGCTGGTGCCCTGGGAGAGGTCGGGGGGGGGGAGGCGGACCGGGGACGTGAAGCCGCTCTCGTCGGTGACCCGGAGGGCCAGAAGGGTGGGCTTCCCGCCGCCGTTGGGCTGAAGCAGGGCGACCAGAGCGCCCGGAACCGGGATCTGTGCCCGGGAAGTAAAGACATGCGCGATGATGGTGCCGGATGAGGCCAAGCTGCATTCCTCCTTTGCGGCAAAGCCTATGCGGAAGGAAACCGGGATAGTACAAAATGGGGCTGACAAAAAAATCGAAAAATTTTTACAAAACCTCTTGCCAAGCCGGGAAGAGTGTGTTATATTATATGAGCTGTCTGAGTTAGACAACAAGAGATCCGGGTGTGGCGAAGTTTGGTATCGCGCCTGAATGGGGTTCAGGAGGCCGCTG
>DYBS01000031.1 GCA_019418525.1 Clostridiales bacterium | reverse complement strand
GAACAAGGAGGAAATCCAAATGAGAAACCTCAAGCGGGCTCTCAGCCTGGCTCTGGCTTCCATCATGGTCCTTGGCCTGATGGTCGTCGGCGCTTCTGCTACGAGCTACGAAGATTTCACCGACAAGGATGAAATCAAGAACACGGAGGCCGTGAACACCATGGTCTCCCTGGGCGTCATTTCCGGTAAGGACAATGGCTCCTATGATCCCACCGGCAGCCTCACCCGTGCTGAGGCCTGCACCCTGATCGCCCGTATGCTGGGCGGCGGCAAGGACCCCGTCCTGGGCTCCAACATCAAGTCCAACTTTAAGGACACCCAGGGCCACTGGGCTGAGAACTACATTGCCTACTGCGCCAACCTCGGCATCATCGCCGGTGTGGGCGACGGCAACTTCAAGCCCGACGACACCCTGACCGGTTCCGCTGCTGCCAAGATGGTCCTGTGCGCTCTGGGCTACAAGCCCGAGTTCGAGGGCATCGGCGGCGCCAACTGGGAGCTGGCCACCAACACCCTGGCCACCAAGGTCAAGCTGTACGACGGTCTGGAGACCCTGAACCCCTCCGCCACCATCAGCCGTGACGACGTGGCTCAGCTGATCTACAACGGCGTGCAGGCCAACGAGGTCGAGTACCGCAACCTGCAGGGCGACTACTCCGGCACCCTGTATGCCCAGCCCGTGAACGGCACCAACAACAACAGCACCATGCTGTATGTCCGCTTCGGCGTGCAGAAGGTCGAGGGCGTTGTGGAGGCCAATGAGGTCTTCGGTATCAACGGTCGCTCCGCCACTGTGGCCGGTAAGACCTACCTGAATACCGGCGATAGCCTGACTGGCGCTTACCCCATCTCCATGGAGAACGATCTGGTGGGTCAGCGCGTGGTCATCTACGTGAAGTACAACAATGCCCTGTCCCCCAACGCTGCTGAGTCCAGCGTTCTGGGCGAGCCCATCGTGTCCGCTAAGACCACTGTGGTGGAGACCTCTGCCCGCCTGAAGGACGCCGACGCTGTGAAGAGCGCTCTGAAGTCCTCCGGCCTGTCCATGCCCAGCGATGGCGACACCAACGGCGAGATCTTTGACTACGATACCAACACTGCCAACACCACCACCACCGGCGTGCAGCCCACTGCTGGTGTGCGTCAGCGCTTCATCGACAACACCGGCGACGGCGTTGTGGACCTGATCATCCAGGAGAAGTCCGCTCTGGCCAAGGTCACCGTGTACAACGAGAAGACCGAGAAGCTGACCCTGTCCGGC
Source organism: Clostridiales bacterium (assembly GCA_019418525.1). Lineage (GTDB taxonomy): Bacteria > Bacillota > Clostridia > Oscillospirales > Oscillospiraceae > Pseudoflavonifractor_A. The sequence continues at coordinate 14,688 of DYBS01000031.1, read as the reverse complement.
ATCGGCTCCATCGACTTTGTTGACATCGCCAACGAGGAGGACGTGGCCCTGAACGACTACGTTCTGGTCAACAAGCTGGACGACACCTACTACCTGACCAAGGCCACCACCGTGGAGGGCGAGGTCACCGCTTACAACGCTACCACTCCCGCCACCATCACCATTGATGGTACCAAGTACACCCTGAGCGCCAACACCAACAAGACCGTTGATCTGGACGGTATTGCTTCTAACGGCGCTCTGACCAGCACCATGGTGGGCGATACCTACCGTCTGTACCTGGATGCTGCTGGTAACATTATCTTTGCCGAGTCCATCGACGAGGCTCTGGGCAACTACGCTGTCATCACCGCTGTCGATGCCGATCCCACCTCTGGCTTCTCCACCGCTAAGGTGAAGCTGACCATGTCTGACGGCACCTCCGGCACCTACACCGTGGATCTGCTGGCTTCCGCCAAGAAGTGGAGCGCCGGTACCAACGTGTCCGGTGACTCTGCCAAGGAGGAGGAGATGGCCAAGGCTCTGAATGGTCTGACCAACGAGCTGGTGACCTACACCCTTAACGAGGACAACACCGTGGTCCTGGGCAAGCCTGACTACATCAACAGCACCGACTACGATGAGACCGGTTCCAAGACTGTGGACAACGGCGCTGCTACCAACAAGACTGTCCTGTACAGCTCCGACTCTTCCTACAAGATTGGCAGCACCAATGTGGTGATGGACAACAACACCGTGTTCTTCATCAAGGATGCCAACGGCATCAACGTGGTCGTGGGCCTGAAGAATCTGCCCTCCAAGGGCGTCACTCCCAAGGGCGGCAATGCTAACGTCATCTACGAGATCAAGAGCTCTACTAACACCACCACCAAGACCAACGTGGCTACCGCCGTGTATCTGGAAGTGACTGGCACCTACGCCTCCAGCACCAACTACCTGTACGTCACCAGTGATCCCAGCATCATCAAGGAGAACGGCGACAGCATCTACACCTACTCCGTGGTTTACGCTGACGGCACCACCGGCACCGTCAAGACCACCAGCTCTGCCAAGCTGGCCAAGAACATGGCCTACGCCTATACCATCGACAGCAAGGGCTATGCTGACATCAAGACCGACGGTTTCACTGTGAACAATGTCTATGTGGACGAGGTCGGCAACAACACCGTGGTCCTGCTGGACGCCGACAACTACGACAACTCCAAGGGCAGCTATCCTCTGGCCGCTGATGTGAAGGTGTGGAATGTCGAGGATACCGACGACGTCTACACCACCAGCCTGGGCAAGACTTCTGTCGCCTCTCTGGTGCTCAACGATGACGGCGAGATCAAGTACGCCTTTGTCAACGAGGTTCGCGGCGATGAGATGGCTGGTTTTGTGAGCACTCTGTCTGTTACTCCCTCCACCGCTGTCAACGATGATGACAATGACATGCTGGACGGTACGGTTGGCAACCTGAAGGATCTGGCTGCCAGTGATACCATCACTGTGAAGTATACTGCTACTGCCAGCCAGAAGGTTACTATCACCGTGAATGGCACCAAGATCGAGGATGCTAAGGCTGGTACTGGTTCTGAGGCTACTGCCACTAAGACCTATACCACTACCGCTTCTGACAGCACCATCACCGTGGTGGTGACTGTGTCTGAGCAGGATAAGGTTTCCCGCAGCAGCACCTATGTGCTGAAGGGTGCCTATAAGATCACTGATCAGACCACCGCAAACCTGACTTTTGGTACCACCGCTGAGAAGGCCACTGGCGCTGCTGATATCACCGAGGACACCACCTATGTGGTCGTTGGCGATACTGTGTATGTGGCTACCAGCGCTGCCAACAAGAAGCTCAGCTCTGACGACGTGACTCTGACCGTTGTCACCGCTCCCAGCTCTGGTGAGAAGGCTGTGTACTCCTTCACCATGCCCGCTGGCGGGCTCGAGGCCGACGCTATCACTGAAGAGGCTGCTGGTCTGTAATTGCTCAGAGGTCTGATTCGACTATTTTTTGATAGTTGGTTCATACATCGCACAAAAAGCACCCCGGGAATTTCCCGGGGTGCTTTTTCGTCATTTCAGCACGATACCGTAGTCATAGACCCGCAGATTGCTGCCGTTGAGTGTGAGCTGGACTGCCACGCTGTTGCCCTCCAAGGATTGGTCCAGAGAAAAGGCCGTCTCCACGCAGCTTTTGTTGTCCAGGGTCCTGGTGCTGCACTGGCCGGTGCGGGTCATGTCCACCCCGCCCAACCGGAGGTCCACGGTGCCGCTGGTGTGCCGTACCCAGGCCAGCGCGCCGGACACAGGAGGTTCCAGTGCCCAGGAGCGGCTGGTCATGGTGCCCTGAGTGACCCGAAGCGGCGTGATGCGCATACGGAACCCGAACCCGTCCGAACAACTGCGTGCATAGCCGATGGTAATATCCCGGTCCTCGCAGTTGACCAGGCGGACCCGGTAGGTCTTGCCCGCCACCAACTCCGCCGTCATAGGAAAGTACCCCAGCTCCGTGATCTCCGCTTCGATCACTTTCTGGCAGCTGGCCAGCAGCTCGTCCCCATCGTAAAGCTCAAACCGCACCTCGCCGCCGCAGTAGATCTCCATGGCGGTCAGAGTCCCGTTGCCGGTCATGGTCACGTTTGCTTCCCGGTAGGTCCTCAACTCGCCTCCGGCGTCGTGTCCCAGTCCGCGGTCGTAGTCGCCCTGGCCGCTGCTGTCCAGAAATAAGCTGCGGTTCGGGGTGTCCACGCTCAGGCCCTTGGTCAGGCTGGCCACATCCGCGCTGTCCTGAAAGCCGTCGAATATGAGAGCCTTTTTATACCCGGTGTATTTGCCCTCATAGTCGTTTTGGAGCATCAGATTGTAGACGTTGTAGGCGTTGGCCTCCGCGCTGCGCTCCGCCCGGCCCAGGGACGTGTCGATCTTCTCAAAGTCCTGATTGAAATCCTCCCGCAGAAACGGGTCGGTGGGCTCCCACTGGTGGAGCTGATAATTTGGCGTAAATTCTGCCATAAAAACATCCCTCCCGGCGTAGGTGCGCCGGAAGGGATGGATGGGACGAAAGAGTGCCCGAAAGGCCGGATTTTTTACAAAAGACTGCCGTCCAGGGCGCTGAGAAGATAGGTCCCCGTGTCGGTGGTGATGTACCACGCCGGGGTGAGGGTAAAGGGCCGGGTGCCCGAGAAGTGATATCCCGGTACCAGGGAGAGGATCTGGCTGAACATGCGCCCGCTCTCGTTGCGCTGGCTGAGGAAGCGCACCAGAAGCGTGGCCACAGTGATGGTCTCCTCCTGCTGCTGGGCGCTGCTGCCGGTGGGGAGCAGTACACCCTCCATGTGCCGCAGCGCCCCGTCGGTGTAGGCCAGGGTAATTTGGGCGTTAAAGACCGGCGTATCGCTCCACTGCTGCCGGTAGGTCAGGACTTGGATGCCCTCGGCGCTGGTGCTCTCCAGGTATTCCGCCTGAATGCCGGCGCGCTGGAGCAGGGCGGAGGCGTGGCTCTCCGGGGTGCTGTCCCCCACCGGCAGGGCCTCCGCCGCAAAGTCCACCGCGAAGCGCCCGGTGGAAAAGGCCTCCATCTCACCCTGTGGGCTGGTATAGACCGCCCGGACCCCGCTGGACTGTTGCGCCGCGTCCGCTCCCAGGAGGGCGCGGGCCAACGTTTCCCCGGCGGCTGGATTCTCCTCCAGCGTCAGTGTAGGCAGGGAGGTATCCGCCGGCAACCGGCTAGACTCCACCTGGATGCCGTTGCGCTGGAGCAGGGCCACCGCCTCCGTGCGGGCCTCCTGGCGGAACTGGCGGGATTGCAGCTCCTGGGAGGCCACCATCACCAGCAAAAACAGGTTCAGTCCCAGCAGGATGAGGATAATGATGTTTTTGATCTTGGACCATTCCATGTCCTACTCCTCTTAAAAACCGCCCCACTGGGCCGACATGGCGTTCATGCTGTCCTCGTAGAAGAGGAGCAGCTCCGAATGTTCCCGGGGCCGCAGACTCTCCAGCGCCGCCGCCGCTAGCGGTTCGCTGAGCAGCACCGAGACGTGCTCGGTGGCCTGATAGCACCGGGGGCGGATGGTAAAGGCAGTGATCTGCCCGTTTTCCGCCGTAAATTCCATGGCGGGACCGCCGTCCTCAAAGAGCACCAGGGCCCCGTCCAGCACATAATCCAGGGTGATCTGCCAGCCCGTATCCGTCTCCGTCACGCCGGAGAGGATCAGCCGGGCGGCGCTCTCCACACTGCCGTTCCAGGCCGACAACGCCTCCTGGGCCAGCCGGTAGCTGGCCGCAATGGCCCCGCTCCGGTCCGCGGCGCCGTCCCCGCTGACGGCGGGATAGCGCCCCTCCACACGGCTCCCGGCGGACTCGTAGTGCATGGTGCCGTCAAAGGCGATGCGCAGCTCATCATCCTCCCGGATGACCCACTCACTGGGCACCTGGTAGTCACTGCCGTGGAAGCCCATGGCGTTCTCCAGCGCGCTCCGGTCGGCGGGATTGCTCAGGTCCAGTGGCCGGGCCGCCTGATAAATGGAACACTGCGGAGTCTGGGACAGCAGCAGCACCTCCGGCGCCAGATGCCCGTAGACCTCCTCGTCCATCTCAAAGGCATAGCGGGCCCCGTTGTCGGTGTAGCCCTGAATGGCGTCGGCCAGATAGCCCTTCCAGTTCACCGTGGTGGTGCAGCGGTAGACCGCCCCATCCTCTGTCTGGTAGCACAGGGAGGCCGTGGCGCTGCTCCCGTCCCACACGAGAGCCAGGCGGCGGGCGCTTTGGGTGAGTCTGTCCGCGCCCAGATAGTCCAGCGGCACCGCTTTCAGCAGGTCCAGACAGACCCCTGGGGCGCGCAGCGCCTCCCGCCATTGGGCGGCGGTAAGCTCTTCCGGGGACCCGGCGCTGGCCAGGCCCTCGGTGAAATAGCTGCTCAGGGCGGCGGCGATGGGCTCCAGCGTCTCATCGTCGTACTGCACGCCATAGCGGATGGGCACGCCGTTCTCCCCCACGCCGTGGCAAACAGCCAGACGCACCGCCGGTACCGCCTCGCCGGGCACACCGGGAGCGGCCTCGTTCCCGGAGGTCTCCGGCGCGGGGCGGAAAAATCCGGCCACCTGGGCAAATAAGGTCCCCTCGCCGGCCAGACCGGTGTACAGCTGGCTCCGGGCCGCCAGATACACCGCCGAGAGCATCAGAAACACGATCAGGGCGTCCTTACCCAGCTCCAGCAGCCGCCGGCCGCGGCTGCGCTTGGGCAGCGTGACGGCCCGCAGTTTACGCCGGTCCATGAGCAGGTCCCTCCACCAGCAGCTCGATGCGCACCGTCAGGCCCGGGCCGCTCCGGTCCACCAGGCGGATAACACCGCCGTGCTGGTCGATGATCTCCTTGGCGATGGACAGGCCCAGTCCGGTGCCGCCGGACTCCCGGGAGCGGGCCTTGTCTACCCGGTAAAAGCGCTCGAAAATGCGGGGGCGGTCCTCCGCCGGGATGCCGATGCCGTCATCCGACACCTCCATCCACCCCCGCTCTCCGGCACGACCCGCCGAAATGCGGATGTGCCCTCCGTCAGGGGTGTACTTGATGGAGTTGGACACCACGTTCATCATCACCTGGACGATCCGCTCCCGGTCGGCCACGATCTGGGGCAGGTCCTCCTCCATGTCCAGCGTGACCGTATGGCCGTGGCGCTGGGCCTCCATGCGCACAGCATTGTACACCTCGGACACGGTTTGGCCAAAGGGGAAGCGGGTCAGATTCATCTGACTGTGGCCCGAGTCGAAGCGGGACAGGGTCAGCAGGTCCTGGACGATGTGGGTCATCCGGTCGCTCTCGCTGAGAATGACCTCCAGGAAGTTCTTCTCCATCTGGGGCGGGATGGTGCCCGCGCTGTCCACCAGGGTCTCGGCGTAGGAGCGGATGTTCGTGAGGGGGGTGCGCAGCTCGTGGGAGACATTGGCCACGAACTCCCGGCGCATCTCCTCGGTCTTGCGCTGCTCGGTGACGTCGTGGACCACCACCAGCGCGCCGCCCTGGCCCTCGCGGGAGAAGGAGGCCAGCAGCAGCTCCAGGCTGCGCCCGCCCACGTTGCGGTCGGCCTCCAGGTAGTCGGGCTGCTCCAGACCCAGCACCTTGGACAGCGGCGCCACGTCCCCGAAGAGGGAATCATAGTCCGGGCCGTCCTCCCCGCCCACGGGGATGGGGCGGCCCAGCATCCGCTCGGCGGCGGGGTTGGCGTGGATGACCGCGCCGGTGGTGGAGAAGGCCACCACGCCGTCGGTCATGTGGAGGAAGAGGGTGTCCAGCTTGCTGCGCTCGTTCTCTACCTCGGCCAGGGTTTCCTGGAGCTGCCGGGCCATGGCGTTAAAGGTGCCGGTGAGGATGCCGATCTCATCCCGGGAGGCCACCTGTATTTTATGGGAGAAATCGCCCTCGGCCACCCGTTCGGCGCCCTCGGTGAGGCGCTCGATGGGGATGATCATGGTCTTGGACATGAGGAAGGACAGCAGGATGGAGATCACCAGCCCGAAAAACAGGGCCTTCACCACCAGGTCGATGATGGAGCTGTTGAGGGCGGAGGCGGTCTGGCGGTTGTCGCGGATATAGATCACATAGTCCTCGCCTCCACGCTGGATGGGGAAGGCCACGTCCATGTAGGAAGCGGAGGGGTCACTCTGAAAGCCCTCCTTGCCGTTGAGGGCGGAGAGGAGGTTGGTGGAGTAGTTGGTCCCCGGGTCATTCTGGGGGTCGGAGCTCTCCAGACACTGGCCGGTCTGGCCCTCCAGCACATAGTAATTGCGGTTGCGCCCGTCCACACCCAGCACGCCGTTATAGGAGTCCAGGATCTGGGCAATCATCTTGGCGCCGTTCTCCTCGCCGTCCGTGGAGCTCTGGAGATCCCGGAGGAAGGCCTCGTCGGTGATGACCTCCTCCATGCGGTCATAGAAATCCCGCAGGTAGAAGCCCACCACGGAATTGATGAGGAAGGCGCCCACCACCGTCATCAGTGACACGATGAGCAGTGTCATGATGAGCACCAGTTTCATATGCAGGCTGCGAAACACGCGCGCGCCTCCTCTCTTGTCCGGCTTTGGTTACTCCCCGTGGAAGAGGTAGCCCTGGCCTCGGCGGGTCAGGATGAACTGGGGGGAGGCGGGGTCGTCCTCCACCTTCTCGCGCAGACGGCGGATGGCCACATCCACCGCCCGCACATCGCCCACATAGCCCTCGTAGTTCCACACATGCTCCATCAGAGCCTCCCGGGAAAAGACCTTCCCGGGCTGGGAGGCCAGAAACTTCAGCAGTTCGTACTCCCGCTGGGTGAGGTCCAGAGGGGTGCCGTCCTTAAAGACCACCATCTGGTCGCTGTCCACGGTGATGCGGCCCGACGGGGCGGGAGCGGTCTTGGCCGGGGCAGAGGCGGCGGGGGCGAGCATCTCGGTGCGGCGGATGTTGGCCTTCACCCGTGCCAGCAGCTCCCGCATGGAAAAGGGCTTGGTGATGTAGTCGTCGGCCCCCAGCTCCAGCCCCAGGACCTTGTCGGTCTCCTCCTCCCGAGCGGTGAGCATGAGGATGGGGGCGCTGCGGTTCTGAGCCCGGATGGCCTTGCACACGTCAAAGCCGTTCATCTTGGGGAGCATCAGGTCCAGAAGGATCAGGTCCGGATTCTGCTCCAGGGCCAGCTGCAGGCCGGTCTGGCCGTCGAAGGCCTCCAGCGTCTCATAGCCCTCCCGGGTCAGATTGAAACTGAGGATATCCACGATGTTCTTTTCGTCTTCCACAATCAGAACACGCTTGCTCATGGCACACTCCTTACTCTGTGCGCCGCGCAGCGGCGCGGGCATAGGGATCTTACAGGCCCAGCAGGACCTTGACCTTCAGCACGGTGGCGATAGTCTTGCCGTCGGTGATCTCGCCGGACATGACCTCGTCCACCAACTGCTGGAAGGGGATGCGCTCCCCCTCCAGGAACTCGTCCTCGTCGGGGTGGGAGGCCCCGTCCTTCAGGCCCCGGGCCAAATACATGTGCAGCACCTCGCTGGAGAAGCCGGGGGAGGTGTACATGGCTCCCAGATAGGTCAGCTCTCCGGCCTCGGCGCCCACCTCTTCGCTCAGCTCCCGCAGGGCGCAGACCCGGTGGTCCTCGCCGTACTCCAGCTTGCCGGCGGGGAGCTCGGTCACGACCTTCTGGAAGGGATAGCGGAACTGCCGCACCACGGTGACGGTGTTGTCGTCGTAGAGGGGGAGGATGCACACGCCGCCGGGGTGTTCCACCACCTCCCGGGAGGCGATGCGCCCGTTGGGCAGCTCGGCCTTGTCCAGACGCACGGTGACGATGCGGCCCTTGAATTTGATCTCGCTTTCCACGGTCTTTTCAAAGAGTTCCATACAGCACGACTCCTTTTCCACCGGCTGAGCCGGGATTTGTCCATAGATAAAACTAGTGTACCACAAAATCCACCCCGCCGCTACCCCGGAAGCAAGAGGGAGGTCTGGACTCTTGACAAGTGTGATATAATAAAATACCAAGGCAGATTCTATGGAAGGAGGAGACGCGGTGGATCGCAAGGGCACCAAGCTGATCGCCAAAAACAGCAAGGCCTTTCACGACTATTTTATCGAGGACCGCTACGAGGCGGGCATCGCCCTGGCGGGCACGGAAGTGAAATCCATCCGCCAGGGAAATGTCAACCTGAAGGACTCCTTCTGTATCATCAAGGACGGCCAGATGCAGGTCCTGGGGATGCACATCAGCCCCTATGAGAAGGGCAACATCTTCAACAAGGACCCCCTGCGCCCCCGGCAGCTTCTCATGCACAAGCGGGAGATCCTCCGCCTCTTCGCCAAGGTGAAGCAGGACGGCTACTCTTTGGTCCCCCTCTCGGTGTACTTCCGGGACTCCCGGGTGAAGCTGGAGATCGGGCTTGCCAAGGGCAAGAAACTCTATGACAAGCGGGATGCGGCGGCGGCCAAGGACGCCAAGCGCGAGATGGACCGCACCATGAAATCCCGCCGGAATTACGGATAAGCGAAAGGACGTGTGTTCCCATGGCTCAGAATCCCATTGTGACCTTTGAGATGGAAAACGGGGGCAAGATGGTGGCCGAGCTCTACCCGGAGATTGCCCCCAACTCGGTGAACAACTTCATCAGCTTGGTAAAGAGCGGCTTCTATGACGGCCTGATCTTCCACCGGGTCATCCCCGGCTTTATGATCCAGGGCGGCTGTCCCCAGGGCACCGGTATGGGCGGCCCCGGCTACTCCATCAAGGGCGAGTTCGCCCGCAACGGCTTCAAGCAGAACACTCTGAAGCATGACCGGGGCGTACTGTCCATGGCCCGGGCCATGCACCCCAACTCCGCCGGCAGCCAGTTCTTCATCATGGTGGAGAAGGCTCCCCACCTGGACGGCGACTACGCTGCCTTCGGCAAGGTCATCGAGGGCATGGAGGTGGCCGACGCCATCGTGAATACCAAGCGGGACTACATGGATAAGCCCCTGGAGGACCAGCGGATGAAGTCCGTTACCGTGGAGACCTTCGGTGTGGACTATCCCGCGCCTGAGAAGTGCTAAAGCAGATCGGCTGAGCAACAATCGTTACCTGTTGCGGCGCGGCTCTGCCGCGCCGCTCTACGGGGGCGTACTGGTTTCGACGGGGACGTAGAGGCCGGAATAGCGGGCGGATGCGCCTAACATCCTTAAAATGGGCAACTTATAAATTAAAGAACAACGATAACGTCGTTCTCGCCGCTGCTTAATTAGCGGCCGTCCCGCCCGGAAGGACCACGAGCCGGGATGGGGCGTCGTTTAGTGGTGCCCGTGCGTGCGCAAAGCTTTGAGCGCACCATGAATCATGAAGCTACCAATCCTCTGAGTGTGACGGCTCACGCTGGGGTGCGGGAATGCAAATAACCGTCTGCGCCCGGAGAAGTTCTTGTTGAAGCGTTTTCGGACGGGGGTTCGACTCCCCCCGCCTCCACCATAAAAAATGACCACACCGAAAGGTGTGGTCATTTTTTATGGGTGCCGTGAGAGATTGAAATGCTCAGGGCAAATGAATTGCCCCTGCGCCAAGGTTTTTGCCTCCGGCAAACACTTGTACGGCGCATAAGCGCCGTCCCGCAGTGCGGGGCTCATTGTATGCGAAAATCCTAAAGTGGGCAGCCCGATCAACGGGAAGCCCTCTCTGCTCTCGCCTACCTGCGCAGGCATCCATCCCATAATATCCTGCGGAAAATCATAAGCGGTCCAAGTGTTGCGCTACGATAGAAACCAGTGCCCTCCAATCTGCCGCCTGCTCCTCCAGTTTTTTCCGCCCCTGAGGTGTAACTCGATAGTATTTCCGGGGCGGACCGCCGGAGGTTTCACCAGGAAACTGCTCCAGAGAACCCTCCCGGTGCAGGCGGCGGAGAATGGCGTAAAAGCTGCTTTCCTCCACGTCGGGGAAGGACTGCCGGAGCCGCCTGATGATGTCATAGCCGTACTGCTCCTGCTTTTCCACATCGGACAGCAGGCAAAGTTCCAGAGCGCCGCGTTTAAGCTGTGCGTCCATGGCAGCCTCCCTTCCGGATCAGCAGGGCGGTCAGCGCCGCGCCGCCTGCTCCTACGGCCAGCAATACCGCCAGCGGCGGGAGCAGGACAGAAAGTGGTGAAAGAGGTATCTCAGTTCCGTCCAAACATGCTGAAAACGCGTACAAACGAGACATGGAGCAAAGGCATCCGACGCACCAAGCCGCACCGATCAACGGCCGGGGGCTCCCCTCCCGCCAGGCGCACACGAGCAGCACTGCCAGCACCGCCAGCGCCAGCAGAGAGCCTACCTCCTTCAGCGTTCCGATAACCACGCCGATATTCGCTCCAGCGGTCTGTTGCTCAAAGGGCAACACCTGAAACTTCGGCAGGAAGACCAGCATACACCAGGCGTAGTAGCCGTAAAGCACGGCCCAAACGACCGCCGGGATGCCAAAAGCCACAGCTCGCCAACGCCCGGGATGTGACAGATCGCCTTTGCGAATGTCCAGCGTCCCGCGCCAGCACAGCCACAGCACCGGGATCAGCAGAAACTCCACAACATAGAACCAGAAATAACCCGCGTTGGAAAATTGGAAGGTCTGCCATGTCCACCACCAGTTGAGGAATCCAGCCAGCAGCACCCACACAATGATCAGCAAGCCCAGCGGCTGCGTCCGCCGTTCGGACTCGTGCAGGATTGCCCGCGCCACCTCTACCGACGCGCCGAACTCTCGACAGACCTCGGCCTCCGTTTTGCCTTCGGCCATGCGGTCGTCGAAAAAGCCGCTGTAATCCTCCACAATGGCGCGCGCCTCCCCGCTGGGCAGACACCAGAACAGCGCCCATCTCAGCCGCCGGAGAAAGGCTTTTTTTGTCTTGTTCACCGTTGATTCCTTCTTTACACTAACTACTGTTCAGAAAACATATGTTTTCCAAACAGTAGTATAGCACGCCGATGCCAACCTGTCAATCCAGGCGGATTCAGACCAAAATGAAGCCGTTGATAAACTATGGTTCTCTAAAATAAAAGTGATTTTTTCTTGAAATAGAATAAAAACCACAAGAAACTCTGGATGGGCCTTACAAGCATTCCTGTTAAACATCATGAAATCTTTTTGCTCTCTGACGCTATTTACACACTCGTTTTCGAACGAAGATATTTGCATCTATAGTGTTGCGATGTTCCAAAAAGAAAGACACGCCGTAAGGCGTGTCTTTCTTTTTGGATTCCACTGCCCGGGGGCGGCTCCACCCCTGGGGCATAGGGGGCTTCCCAAAGGTCTCAACACCCCCCGCAATCAATCATTGCGGGCAAAAGAGGGCCGTTTCCTGGTCCTGTTGCTTTTCAAACTCTCCTCTTTCTGCTATGGTTATAGACAAGATAACGTCAGAAAAGGGGGATTTTCATGTCTCAAACAGCAGGTACGTTCGGCACCCGGCTGGCACAGCTGCGCCAGGAGGCGGGCCTCTCCCAGCAGGCGCTGGCGGATCAGCTCTCCGTCACACGCCAAGCGGTATCCAACTGGGAACGGAATCAGACCCTCCCGGATTTGGAGATGCTGCGTGCGATTGCACAGGCACTGGGGACTGATTTAAATACCCTGTGCGGCAGTGCCGCCCTGAAGCCCAGGCGGAAATTCAGCAAAAGGACCGGGGTGCTCTGCGGCGTGCTGTGCCTCTGTGTGGCCATCGCGGCGGGCGCCACTTTGGCCGGGCCGGAGTCTACCGCGATTCAACCCACGTTGGCCCCCCACAAGATCCGCTATACCACCCCGGACGGAACGTCGGTGGTCGCACCGGCAGACGGATGGGAAGAGCTGAAAGCAGAGCTGGCCGACCTGCCAGACGACGAGCCTCGTTCAGTGGAGCCAACCGCTGCCCTGCGTGATACGCTGTGCTACTTTGCAAAGCAATATGAGCTCCGCTTCGCACCGGATTGGAGCCGTGATACGGGGACCTTTTCCTCCTGGGATGAGGTGCTCTTCTGGCTATACAAGGTTGGGATCAGCAGAGGCGGGATTATGACAACAGAACAGGTAGATGATGCCCTGAATTCACTTTTTGGTGCTAAACTGGACTATGAGCACCAGTCCAGCCGCCATTTTCGCCTTACAGAGGAGGGCTACTATCCGCTCGATGTGGTCAGCAATTCCGGCGGAAGCTATACGTTGGAGTCATTCAGCAGCCCGGAGCACGGTGTATATGAGGCGGTCCTTCGGGAGGAGCGTAAAACGGCGATCCAATTAACGCTTGTGCAGGAAGACGAAACGATCCATCTGCGATCCATAGTGCGGGCGGATTCAGAATAAAAAACCGGTAAATGGATGAGGGAGCAGTTTATAGCAGATGCTATAAACTGCTCCCTTTAAATTTTGTGCGCACCATTGGATTAGGGCTGTACCGGCGGATCGATGGGATATTCCAGCACATTTCCCAGCCGCAGCGGCATAAGCTGGGGCTCCGTGGCCCAGTCCAAGATTTGACCACACCGTGCTTCGGCCTGGAGCTTGGAGATATGCCATGTACCATCCAACGTTCTGAAATAGAGGAAGGCGTTCAGGCTGATCCGCTGTTCCTCCAAAGGCCGCAGGTTTAGAATTCCGGCAACAAAGGACCCGCCATGGCACTGGGCCAGGTGGGAGAGATGGGCGGTAATCGGCTCGCAGATCCTCTGGAGAAACATATAAAAGGGAATCGGGTGTTCATTCAGCGGGGCGAGCACATGGTCAATACATCGTTGGATGAAGCAGATCCAATCGTGCTCCTGCCAGATCTGCGTCTCTTCTTCGACAGAGCTGTGATTGTTTCCGATATATTCTCCCATGTTCAAGCCTCCTTATCAGATGGACTTTGGGTATTCTCACTATGAGATAATACCTGGCTGTGCAGAGTTTTTCCCGCATTTGTGGATGGCGCAAAAAGCGGGTTGGGACAGGAAACTATCTTTATAAAGATAGCATATATACTTAAAGATGTAAATAACTTGGTTTTCTTTTGTTAAAGTTATAACAAAAGAAATGAGGTATTACTATGGATGTAGGTATGCGTATCCGAGAGCTGAGAGAAAGCAGAGGGTGGACCACCAACCGTCTGGCGAACCAGTGTGGGTTGTCTCAGAGTTTTCTGCGCTCGGTAGAGCTGGGAGAGAAAGGAATCTCTGTGGACAATCTGGCCTTGATTTGCGAGACACTTCAGATCTCGCTGGCAGATTTTTTCACCCATATGGAAGGAGGCCGTAATTCGAAAGACATCCTATTGGAAGAGCTCCAACGACTGAACCCAAAGCAGAGACAGGCGCTGGCTGTTTTTTTACGGAGCTATTATCTCTGAGACGTCCGATTGCGTGAGCAAAATTCTATGTCAGAACCACAGGTGGGAAATTTCTAAGCAATACCGTATTCTTTAAACAGTAAAATTGTGTTCGTATGTCTACCAAATGTCAACCGTAAAAACGCCCAGACCCGTTGCGCTGCAATGGGTCCGGGCGTTTTTATGTTCCGGGAGCAGTAATATGTCTACCAAATGTCTACCAGCATAACCTTTCAAAGAAAAATACCGCATTTTTTCTCATTATATAAACTAATCTCACACTTTTTTCTCCTTGTGAGGGGCGTTGTACCACTTCTAGCTATTGAAAGAGGTGAAAACTCCCCCCAAAACCTCAAAAAATTGAACAAGGAGGACATCCAAATGAGAAACCTCAAGAGAGCTCTCAGCATGGCTCTGGCCGCTGTCATGGTCCTTGGCCTGATGGTCGTCGGCGCTTCCGCTGCGAGCTACAACGATTTCACCGATAAGGATGAGATCGTCCACAAGGATGCGGTGGCCATGGTCACCGAGCTGGGCGTTCTCGCCGGTCTGCCCGACGGCAGCTTTGGCGGCACCCAGAACATCGACCGCGCTTCTTTCGCCCGTCTGGTGTGCGTGGTCCTGAATGGCGGCAAGGAGCCCGTGCTGGGCAACCTGACCACCACCTTCACCGACACCCAGGGCAACTGGGCTGAGAAGTACATCGCCTTCTGTGTGGACCGTGGCATCATTGCCGGCCGCGGCAACAACACCTTTGGCCCCTCTGACAACGTGACCGGCTCCGAGGCTGCCAAGATGCTGCTGGTGGCTCTGGGCTACAACACCGCTTACGAGGGCATCGGCGGCTCCACCTGGGAGATCACCACCAACTCCCTGGCCAACATGGCCGG
>DYBS01000309.1 GCA_019418525.1 Clostridiales bacterium | reverse complement strand
GCCCCCGTCGGTGCGGCTCTCGTCCCCCCGGACAAAGCGCTCAGTGAAGTCGATGCCCCGGGGCAGCTCCTCCTTGGAGATGTTCTGCACCTTGGCCACCGCCTCGTCCCCCTCCACGGTCAGGTCCACATACACCCGGGAGCCGGGCATGGCGTACTGGAGGGCGTTGTGGATCAGGTTCTGGAACACCCGGTACAGCCGGTCGCCGTCGGCCCGGACGGGCACCGGCTCCTCCGGCAGATTGACTCGGAACTGGAGTCCACTCTCCGCGATGGGGTCGGCCTGGTCGGCCAGGGTCTGGCGGATCAGCTTGGCCAGGTCCAGGTCCTTCCAGTTCAGATTCAGATTCCCCGAGGCCGCCTTGCTCACGTCGAACACCTCCTGCACCATGGTCTTGAGGCGCAGGGCCTTGTCATTCAAAATCTGCACATAGTCCCGCACATGGTCGGGGAGGTCCTCCTCTTCCTGGAGGAGGGCAGCATAGCTGAGGATAGAGGTCAGAGGGGTTTTCAGATCGTGGGAGACGTTGGTGATGAGCTCCACCTTCATCCGCTCGCTGCGGGTACGCTCCTCCACGGCCTTCTGGAGGCCCCCGCCGATGTCCTCCACCGCCTGGGAGAGCGGCGCCAGAGGGCTCTCCGGAGGCAGAGCCGGGGCCCTTCTCCCCTGCCGGACCTCCTCCACCTGGGCGTCCAGGGCGGAGAGGTCCTCAATGAGGGTCCGCTCGTCCTTCCAGTGGCGGTACAGCAGAAGCAGCAGGAGCAGTCCCAGTACGCCGATCAGAACTGGCACCCAGGGGAAGCCGTATCCAAAGTCTCGCCAGCACAGAAGCAGGAACCCATCCGCTGCCGCCGCACCCACGGCCAGCACCAGGGCGGCCACATAGGCCACCACGGCGCTCCGCAGGAGCTTTTTTTGCAGGGGCTGGTCCACCCCGTCCCCCCGCAGGAGGCCGGCCAGCCAGGCGCAGAAGCTGGCACGAAGCAGTCTTCCCCGGTTGCAGATGAGGTCGTTCAGGTAGAACACCAGCAGCCAGCAGATGGCAATGGCGATGGCCAGGAAGATGGGTTCACTGGCGTAGGAGATGGACAGCAGCAGTGGAAACACCAGGGCGATCAGCACCGCCAGCTTGAGTTCCAGCCAGATTTTCCCAGTGACCTTTCCCACCGCACGGAGGGCCAGCCCCAACCAGCGCCGCCACAGGATGGCCCACACCAGCAGCGCCACACCCAGCAAGAAGCAGCCACCCACGATGGACACCGCCATACGGGCAAAGCGCATGTTTTCTGCCGCACCGTACAGATCGGAATAGTCATAGCGAGCATAGGAGATGGGTACTTCAGCCGCCGCCAGACGGATGAGCACGCCGTCCCAGGGGCTCTCATTCACTGTTTCGGGGGTCGTGTCGACCGGCGCGGCGCTGCTCTGGGGCGTCGCCACGGCGCTGCCGCCCCAGGTGGAGGTGGCGTAATCGCCGGCGTACCCCAGGAAGGTGATGAGGTCCATATTCTGGTAGCCCGGCACCTCCCACTGGCCCCATTCGTCCCGATACACCCCGTCGCCGTAGACGTCTATCTCTTTCCCGTCCTTCCAGATGGTCACCTTGCCGTCATAGTACTCCAGATAGAAGTTGTAGCCCGCCTCGTCATGGTTTTTCAGGTCGCCTTCGATCCCGGTGAGGTTGCCCTCCTGGAACACTCCGTCTTTCCAGACCCCCCAGCGGAGATTGGGGTCCCGAAGGGGGTAGCTGTACTCCTTCTCCTCCACCTGGGCCTCCAGGACCGTGCGCAAATCGTAGCTCATCTCGCTGCGAAAGCTCCGGGTGTTCTGGTAGTCCCCTCGGAAGGCGTCCAGCACCTCCCGGGGATCCATGTAGCCGGCATAGAAGATGCACAGCGCACCGAAGATGACCGCGAGCGTCAGCCCCAGCAGCAGGAACAGGACGCTCAGAACGCCTTTACTTTTTTTCCATTTTGTATCCAATGCCCCACACCACCTTTAAATATTCCGGTTCCTTCGGATTAAGCTCGATCTTCTCCCGGATGTGTCGGATGTGAACCATCACCGTGTTCTCGGTGGCGTAGGCCTCTTCGTCCTCCCACACCCGGCGGTAGATCTCCTCGGCGGGGAACACCCGCCCCAGGTTGCGCATGAACAGGTCCATAA
>DYBS01000308.1 GCA_019418525.1 Clostridiales bacterium | reverse complement strand
GGGGACGCCGGACATGCCCACGGAGGACAGCACGGCCACAATCACCATCAGTGCCATGTCGCCGATGCTGTCAAAGGGCCGGCCGAACACGCCGAAGAGGAACGTGATCTTCAGAATGCAAGAGAAGCAGGAGCCATCCATGTGCATGGTGGCGCCCAGAGGAACCACGATCTCGCTGACATCCTTGGAGATACCGGTGGCCTCCGCCTCTTCCATGTTGGTGGGGATGGTGGCCACGGAGGAGCAGGTGCCCAGGGAAGTGATGGCAGGTTTGGCGATGTGCCGGAACATTTCCTTGACCGCTCCCTTGCCGCCGCCGAACCAGGCGAACAAGGGGAAGGCCACAAAAATATAAATGAAGCAGAGGGGATAGTACACCACCAGAGCCCGGGCATAGTCCGTAGCGATCTGGGAGCCGTAGGTGGCCACCAGGTTGGCGAAGAAGCCGAAGAAGGCGATGGGGGCGTAGTAGGTGACTAGCTGAACGACCTTCATCATAGCTTCGGACAGGCTGGTGAGGAATCTTGCAATCAGGCTGTCAGGACCCGGCCCCAGATTTACGCCGAAGCCGAACAGAATGGAGAAGACGATCAGGGGCAGCATGGCGCTGCGGCTGAGCAGGCCGGAGAAGTCGCTCACCGTGAAGAAGTTCACGATCAGGTCCGGGATGGAGATGGGATCCTCCACCACGCCCTCAGTCAGGTTGGTCCAGGGCTCCAGAACCGGGGGGAAGATCTTCATAATGACGATCATGATGACCGCAGCGATGGCGCCGGTGATGACGAAGGTCAGCACGGTGGTGCCCATGATCTTGCCGGCCCGTTTGCGGCTCTTCATGGTAGCCACAGACCCGGCAATGGACGAAAACACCATGGGCACCACGATGCAGAACATCATATTCAGGAACAGGGTGCCCAGAGGTTCCAGCACCGTGGCGCCGGCGCTGATGACGTTGCCCTCCGCATCCAGCTCCTGGGGGAAGATCCAGCCCACGATGGAGCCCAGGATCATGGCCCCCAGCATGACGGCCAGAAATGCGTAGTTCCGGGCAACAGACTTTTTGCTCAGCTGTGTACTCATTCTCTCTCCTCCAATACATATTGAAATAGCTGCTGACCTATATGGCCTTCCGGCCTTACATTATAATAAGGTCCTCATCCGTAACTTCACCCCTGCACACCACGTTGGTGGGGCCTGTCAGATAAAGGCTGGCGATATGGGAGTGGACCCGCTCCGCATCGATCACCAAGCGGCCGCCGGTCATATCCACCTGTACGCCGTGGCCGGAGACTTTGCCCTGCAGAGTCAGCACGGTCACCACAGATCCGGTGCCAGTGCCGCAGGCATAGGTGAAGTCCTCCACGCCGCGTTCAAATGTCCGCTCGAAAATCAGATCTTCACCGGTGATCTCGTAGAAGTTCACATTGGCACCCTTGGGAAAGACCTTGTTCCAGCGAATAGCCCGGCCCAGCTCCCGCAGCTCGTTTTCGTCCGCCTGGCGCAGTCCGGCGTATGGCACCACGGCGTGGGGGATGCCGGGATTTCCCAGCTCCACATAGGAGCAGACGTATGTCACGCCGTCTGCCTCCACCGGGCTATCCAGTCGTACGGTGGTGGGGTCGTTCAGCCGGATGCGGTACAGCCGCTGGTCGATCCGCCGGCCGGTGACGATGCCTGCCGTGGTCTCCACAGTCTGCGTCTCTCCGGCCAGCCCGTTTTCGTAGCCATACCGGCAGATGCAGCGGGCACCGTTCCCACACATCTCACCTACGCTGCCATCAGAATTATAGAACAGCATCCGATAATCTCCGCCCTGGGAGGGGGCATCCACAACCATCAACCCGTCCGCCCCGATGGACATGTGCCGTTCACACAGCGTCCGGGCGATTTGTGGCAGCTGCTCCAGGGGGAGGTGCTCCTCCAGGTTGTTCAGAATCACAAAGTCATTTCCCGCGCCGTTCATTTTCCAAAATCTCAAGTTTCCACCTCCTTCTTGTATATACATTATTATAACAGCGAGAACTGAGAATGAAAAGCAGAGAATGTGCGGAAAACCATGCAGAACCTGCGAAATCCACGTCAGTGGGAAGACGGTCGAAAAAAATCGAGAAAAGAGGAAAAAGGTATTGACAAAAGGGGAAGGATTTGGTATTCTAACAAAGCTGTCGGCG